>NZ_JARPLU010000279.1:0-3897 GCF_032349615.1 Limnospira sp. PMC 1279.21
TAAGTGGTCTCGGTGAGCCAAGAATCCCCGTCTCTTCAGAGCGGGGAGTGTCAAAACTCGGTAATTTCACAGTTGCCCCAAAATTTATATAAGATTTCTCAGGTGTACTATGAACCTCAGCCCTAGACTTCGGGGATGGCAACTAGGGGCGATCGCTTTTTTATTAATAGGCGCAACTCTAGTTTTTTATGGCTATGAACTAGGATCAGCTAATCTCCGTAATCAACTACCAGCCATAGCTTTTCTGGTAGATACTCATCTTTACCCTCGCGATTTTTATGTACAGGAAATGGTGGAATTTAACCCCCGTTTTTTTTATTACCATTTAATAGCTTTCCCGGCTAAGTTAGGATTGAGTATTGCCGGAATTATCTGGGTTTATTATATCATAGCATTTACCAGTTTTATGCTGGCTTTATATGCGATCGGAAAAATTTTCCTATCCGACTCTATATCCCCAAGTATTCTGGTATTTTTAGGCTTAACCGCCGCCAATGGAACTATTGGTTTTACCAATTTATTTCGCCAAGAACCCATCCCCGCCGTCTTAGCTATGGGTTTAGCCATTTGGGGGATTTACTATAGTTTTCGCAGTCGTTGGATTATCGGATATAGCCTATTTGGTTTAGCCATTTTACTGCAATTTTTAATAGGTTTTATTCCTGGAATATTATTTATTCCGATTATGGCTATAAAAAAAATTAATGATAATAAATCCAGTAAATCGATAATCATCGGATTAATAATTTGGCTAATTTTTGCCGCCTGTGTATATGTTCCTATGAAGTTATTATCAGAAACTGACAGCCAGATAATTACCCCGGAAAAATTCATTCATTTATACGCTTATATTCGCCATCCCCATCATCTAATTTATTCCCAGTTTGGTTTAAGGGGTTGGTTAAATTTTATCGGTTTCGTGATTTCTGGGTTAATTATGATGCGGACTTCATCCATATTAAAAGCCGAGCAAAAAACCAATTTACAAATCCTCTTAATTTTCGGTTTAGCATTATTATCTATGGGTTATATTTTTGTAGAAGTGATTCCCGTGGCGACCTTCGCTAAACTACAATTAGCGCGCACCAGTCCTTTTATACAACTACTAGGATTAATAGCGATCGCTCTTTGGGTGAAACAAGCATATCGAACCGGAAATATCCCCCTAGGCTGTTTATTAATTAGCATATCTGTAATTAAAAATAGTGGGATTGTCTTATTAATTGTAGCCATCACCCTAGGAATATCATTAAATTATAGTTCACAACTCAAAAAAACCTGGATAATTGCTGTATTAACAGGATTAATTTTAGGAATATCAATTATGCTATGTTCCTATTTTGGGGTGATCATAGCCCTGATGTATTTAGGTTTTTTAATTAGACAAAATCACCCAGCTATTAAATCTCCATGGATTAACTATAGTTCAGTATTTTTGCTCATCTTAACCCTAGTGTTAAATTATCACTATCACCTATTTTTAGGATTCACCCTAGCTTCCCCAATTATTACCTGTAAAACTAGACTGCCAAAACCACTAAAATTGTCGATATTATCACTATTAATAATTACCGGAATATGGTCGATACCACATCGGCTAAAAATCACCGCCACACCCCACCAACCAGTCGAAATTTTAGCCCAGCGTTTTCAACAGCAAAGTTCCCCAAATGCCCTAGTTTTAGTTCCCCCTTCCGATGACAAATTCCGTTTCTACTCTCAACGTTCGGTCCTCTGGTCTTTTAAAAGTTTTCCGTTTACAGATAGGGGTATAATAGAATGGGAAAAACGGATGCAAAGCATCACAGGAATCGTCCATCAATCACCCAGCGTTTTAGATGAACAATATCGCCAAAAATCAGCATCAGAATTGATAGCAGTAGCCCGAAGTTTTGACGCTGATTATATTCTGACCCGCCGAGACTGGCATCCTCAGCTAGAAGGAAAAATGATAGACCAAGCCGAAAACTGGGTAATTTGGCAAATACCTAGGTAGCGTAATATTGATAATACATAAACTCCGGTTTTAAGATATCATACATTTGATAACTATTTTGCCCAAATATTTATGAGTAATACTTCTGGTGTCATCCCCCCTTAAAAAAAGGCGATCGCATCTCCCCAAAGTGGATAATTGCCACCGTCCTATTTTTTCTAACCATTCTAACTAGACTCCCATTTCATACCCAATTCCCCCAGGGAGACGAGGGGCATTTTGCCATGGCAGTGTTAGAGTTTGATGTTAGCAAAACACAGCCGCAAATGCCAGGAATGTTTATCATTTTTATCTGGATGGCGCGATTTTTTCACCTATTTTTAGATGACCCTACCTTGAGTCTGGTAGCCGTTAATATCGTCGCCTCTGGGGTGACAGTAGCCGCCCTTTATCTATTAGCAAAAAGCTGGTATAATCATCAAGTAGGTTTATCTGTAGCCCTCCTAACTCTCACCAGTCCCCTGTTTTGGTATCACAGTGTAACTGCCTTTTCCCATACCCTATAATTTAGCTGGGTGGTGCTAATTATTGCCGCCGCTTATTTAACCAGTTTCGCAAATAGACCCGCCCTATTTACCCTAACTATATTGATGGGATTAGCCGGAGGTATTCGCCCTAGTACCCCATTTTTTATGTTGCCCCTAGCCCTGACTTCCCTATTTTTAGGATGGCGTTTTGGGTCTCCCAATTCGGGATATAGGTTCAAATTAACCGATGTATTTATAGCTGTAAGTTTGGGATTGGCAGCCGTGGCTGTTGGGTTTATTCCCTTAATTGCAAGTAGCGGCGGCTGGGATAATTATTGGCAATTAGTACAGGAATGGCTCCCCCTACATACAGAACGCAGAGACGCTGATTCTTTGGTGAAAATCTTTGACAATTTAATGGTTTTTATGAAAGAATATTTCCGCCTAATAGGTGTAGCCATTATTCCGATGTTGTGGATTTTGGTATGCGATCGCCAAGCTATTGCACACCTAATTCGGCGCGATCGACGCATTCAAACCCTGTCTTTATCTTGTGTTCCCGGAATGCTTTATTTTCTATTTGTACATCTGCGCCGCAAGTCTCAAACTTTTACAATTATGCCAGGAATTATGATGATGGCAGGTCTAACAATTGTATGGTTAGGAGACCGTTGGGAAAAACAAAAACCCGATTTGTTTATAACTATATCCGCCACTATACCCAAGCCTTTTCAGAAATCTGTCGTCTTCTCAGGTTGGGGGATAGTAACAGCGGCGATCGTCTGTGTAAATGGTTTATTTTTCCTCTTCGGTTCAGCGGGAATGCCTACCGCCCAGGATGTACGGGTGTTTAACCGCGATATAGGCGAGAGGATCGAGTTTGTGCGCGATCGCTTTTCCCCCGAAACCACCGTGGTTTTGACTCGCCATTACTATTATCGCCTGGTAGACCTATATTTATCTGACTACCAACAACAGGGTTTATCTCGCGATTTGGGACCAGAGGCGATCGTTCTCCCCCCCATGTAGAGACCTTGGTTTTGTTGGATAACCGCATTTTCCCAGACCCTACACAAACACCCGGTTTCCAAGCTCTGGAAATGCCTAGCGGAAACCCAATCCGCTATATAACCTGGTCTGAGGACTCCCAGTTACAACTGGGCGACCAGGGCGCTATACTCATCTATAAATCTAATTTCTAATTCACAGAAAAGCCGATAGATCGGCGCGGGTGGGTTGCCCAAATTAACTCAAGGGGCTCTACCCGTCTTTTCGCATCATCACCTTACCCTTGTAGCCTTGTAGGTTCGGTTTTCTTAATATTCCAGCTTACCTCGTATCTTGAGAAAGTAACACGAAACCCCCTCAAAAGAAAACTGCTATACTAGAAAACAGCTTCAGAGATTAGCCCGACTCATCTAGTCGGAGAAAATA
>NZ_JARPLU010000028.1:0-37683 GCF_032349615.1 Limnospira sp. PMC 1279.21
TTGAATTTTTGCCAGTCGGTAATTTTGTGGTTATTGCCAGGTGGGTGATTAGGTTTAGGGAGGAAGTCTCCGGTCTGTGCTTTTCTTTGCAGCCAGAGATTAATGGTGTTCCGGCTGACATGGAAAACTTGACTGGCTTCTGTTTTGGGCATACCGTCTAGTTCAATTGCATCAATAACTTTTTGTCTGAGGTCGTAACTATAGGGGGCTGGCATTTTGGGTCTTCTTAGTCATCTCGTCCTCTCCATTATACGTCCTAACTTTCCTGTCTTGTGCTATAACTCAAGTACAGCACGGCCCTTGGAATATTTAGCACCGCCTAACCCTATTATGTCTTTGATAATCTTGGATTCTATTACTCCTTTATCCAAGGCATCTAATACGGCTTGGCGATAGCGTTCGGCAAGTTTAGAAAGTTCGGTAAGTTCAAACTGACTAGCTAACTCAGAACTTTCTAACTTTTCTGGTAACTCGCTTAACTCCCCATATACTGCGGACTCTAGCAGTTCTGGTTGGGCATAAAGGGAGTCATGTCTCTGAAAATTTAGGAACTCGGCAATTGCCTGGTTAGTCTGCTGAGTTAAATACAGTGAACTGGCGACCGAATGCTTAAAGTCTGCCTCCTCTTGTTTATTTAATGCGGTAATTTTTGGTTTGAGTTTGGCTAATTCATTACTGGTTAAGAGTAATCCGGCACCGCCCTCCATACCATAGCCAATAGATAACCATCTTAGGGTATTTTGATGGGTGAGGAAGGGCGTAAAAAACCAAACTGGTGTAGCAGTAACTGCTATTAAGACTGATATGCCGTTTAACAATCTCCAATTGCTCCGAATCGCCTGATTATTGGCGCTGGGATTAATTACGTCCACTGGATTGCACCCCCAATAATTAGAACGGCAGCCACAGCGATCGCAAAAACTAACCACTGCCACCATTCCTCAGATTTACCTTTGTGATAGTAAGCGATCGCCCCCATTGCACCCAAGATGCTGGCGGCAATTAAGGCAAGCCAGAAAGCCGGGAGGCGGAAACTTTGGTAGCTAACAGCCAACAGTGATACAGTGGAAGCACTAGCACCAAATAACAAAATCAATCCAAGAATTCTGTACAATTGAATCATTCTGCTCACTTTCCTTTAGCATTTTTGCCCCCAATGATGGGGGCATTTTTATGGGATTACAGAGTAGACATCAGGGCGTTAATTTTCTGGTCAGCCAGTTGTGCAGACTTTTCCAGACCCTGCCCTAAACGTGCATATTTAGGTCGCAATCCGTGCAGGTATTTGGCAGAATCGTGTTTAGCCGATTGGATCTTGTGTTCATTTCCAGCCTGATGGCGACGGAGTTTCTCATAAGATTCGTTGACCTTGCGGCTATTGTTATCTAGTCGCTTTAAGGCTCGGTATCCTTTGCGGGTACTGACAACGTGCTTATCGGATTCATCAGCCAGGTCGGTGAGGGCATCGGCTTCGGCCGGATCAAGGACACGGGGACGGTCAAGCACGGGAGCGAAACGGAAATGTTCCCAACTACCGGGGTTGTCGGGAGTGATGCCGTTCGGGCTGGTGACAAAAACCGACCCTTTGTCAAGGTTGCTATGCTGACCCTCTACGGGTGCGATCGCTCCACCTTTTACATCGTCGCCTCTGAGAAATCCAATCATGGTTTATTGCTCCTAACTAATGGTTAACAGGCTTGGTGATAACGGGCAGCCACCCTCACTCGCGTGGCAATCGCATTTTTTATCAAGTGTTAATTGCCGGATTTTTCTGAGGATTCTTGTTCCTCAATCCACTGGTCTTGGACTGCCAAGAAATCGGCGGCGGCATCAAAACAGAGTGCTGCAATATGGCGGCGCACCGACTCGGATTTAAGTGGTATCGTCTCAGGATGGGAAAGCATGAAACAATACAATTTCATGGCTAACTGTTTGATTTGCCCATATTTAGGGTTCATTTCTGTTGCTCTGTGTTGGGGTTGGCAATATCTACAGTGAGGGTAAAGGGGGGGATTCTCAGATCACCAGTCCCTAGCCAGAATCCTAGCCACAGGAGAGCGATCGCCATGGCAGTTAGGGAAGCCTTGAACCCCACCCATCCGGCATCCCTCACCCCAGGGCGAAAAAACTCAACACCAAACCAACAACTACACCAGTGGCAGGGATTGGCTCAAGTAAGCCTTCCAGAAAACCCAAAACGACTGCGGCTCCGGTAACGCAAAGGGGCGCGGCGTTCAATTCAGCAATATCGGCATCGGATACCCCGGCTTGGCGGAATTTTTCAATAATTTCGTCACGGGTATCATCGTCAGCTTCTGGGGTGTACTGAATCAGATGACTAAGCCGAAAGGTTTGGGTTTCCTCATCCCCATCGGCGATCGCGTGACAGTTCCCCCACTTGTCAAAACCAACAATGGTAAAGCGGTTTCCCCGGGGTGTAGTAAATTTAGCGCCTACTTTCATCCATGGGCTCCAACAATCAAAGCGATCGTCTTTATCCTTGAGTTCGGGCAGGATGTCGGGGTCAACCTCATCATCGTGGCGACGGTAGAACATCTGACCACTACCATCAAACTCTCGGATTATGATTTGCTGCCCAAAAGTTAACTTAACTTGATCGGCAATGTGTTTCGCCTCTTTAATGTCAGCACCAGAGCTAATAACTTCCTCAATACCATCACAGGCCCCTGTAACCAAAATTACATCTTGTTGGTAGCGGCAATGATTCTCCGATTCTTTCAATGTACATTGATTTTCTGGCTGTTGGGTGGGGTCGGATTCAACCTGATGTAAGGGGTTGACCATAGCCTGGTTTGGCAAAAATTCGGGGATAGGCTCGGCCTCTGGTACGGCTTCGGATTCGGCTTGGGCAATAGCGGCTTCCCAAGTGGATTTTGACCGCAGGTCGCCAAACTGGCGGATATCATCTTTTGACAATCCTAGGGCGATCGCATTAGCTTTAAGTTCTGCTAAAGTCATAGTTACTCCTGTAAAGGGGTTTTCAGACCCACTGGTGGCTTGCTTGGCGGCTGACACCAGTGGGTTATTTTGTGTTTGACCTTTCGGTAAATTAACTGTAACATAAAAGTGAATGCTCTGTAAATACCCCTAGCATATTTTTTTGAGCAAGAGTAGAATTGGAGTAACACCTATATGACTGCCACAGTGCCTAGCAACAAGCCAAAGCTACAGGTTTACCTGGATGAACAGATGTTAGAAGAGGGTAAAAAATTGGCAGAGAAGAGACAAAGATCTCTTTCAAGCCTTATCCGCCGCCTGTTGCAGTTGGAAATTGAGGAAGCCAAGAACAAAGGTGAAATTTGAACACCCACTCCTTGTCTGTGCGGGCGTTTCTCTAATAGCAGGTTCAATCAATACACAATCACCAACCCCCGATCGCACCAGGTCGGGTATTTTTTTGTCCAACAGAAGCGGACAGGCAGACAGGCAGAGGACAGGCAGAATTTTTTCTGGGTGTCCACCTTGTAACTCCCTTGCTATAGCAGTTACAGCCACAGTGGACAGGCAGGACACCCAAAAATAAAAATTTGTGATTTTTTTTCAATCCATTACTGGCTGTACACAAAAATGGCCCGTTTTATATTTTGGGCCTACTCTTGACGGGTTGATGGGGACAGGATGATTGTTGGCGATTGGTGGGTTTAGGGTTGAGGCGATCGCCTATCGGGTTATCAATGTACATTGATATAGTAATCATCTAAGGCAAGGGGCTAATATATGGCCAGATTATTGGACAATAGGGCGCAAAGTGCGATCGCCTACTTGACTGCTATCAATGTACAATGATAGCATTATCAATGTACAATGATAGATGTATAGGATAATTATGGCCAACTACAATCCTGATACCAGTGGTTTAAAACAACCCAAATGGATCAACACCCCGACCCGCGCGATCCGAGTTCCTGATGTATTTGCAGATGAACTATTGGCGATCGCTCATCGTTTGGATCAGGGTGATGTGATTGAGAAGCCAGCAAACAGTAATGGCAACCACCAGGCAGTCGGTGAGCTTCTGTCTGATCAGAGTCGCCAACAGATAATTGATATCCTCCTGGCTGCTACAAAAATGAAGGCTGGCAATGGAGGCGCGATCAAATTGGAGATTACCAAGGCTCTGACGCTGTTAGGAGTTGATGTCAAATTGACACAAAAAGGCTCCCGTTAATCTTCTCATGTATCAATGTACATTGATATTATGGCAGTTTTGGAGGCGACATGGTACAGGTTGGCTGTGTTTTGTATCTAGCCCCAAAATTTAACCACTGTACAATAGCAATCCGTTTGGCTAACGCATATATAAGGAACGGATTATATTTTGTGGATGGGGGCGGGGGGGGTGATTTTTTGAAAAATTGTTTTGGCTATAATCGCCTAAATTTATAGCCAAATTATAGCCAAATTATAGCCAAAAGTATTTGTTTAGGGGCTGAAACAACGGAGAGGGTGGGATTTGAACCCACGGAACCTTGCGGCTCACTCGATTTCAAGTCGAGCGCGATCGACCACTCTGCCACCTCTCCAAGGGGATGTGAGCATTGACTATTATAACATAAAGCTGCTGAGATTAGCCATCAGTTTGTCTGGGTATGCGAATAAATGATATAAGAGATAATTATCATATCTTGATGAAATCAGAACCTTGGCTGAATATCTGGACATCCTAGACCAAACGGCGCGATCGCTAAAATCTCGGGGCGCGCGCCTTTCTCCTGACCAGGTGGTTAATGCTTTATTGGCCGCGGAAAAGGCGGGTCGCCAAAATCGGAAACCGCACCCCTTCGAGAGTTTGTGTGGGTGTTGGCAATTATATTTCATTACCGGAACCAAAAAAACTCGCGCTAAAGCAGGGGTGATTATGGGGCCGGGTCGTTATCTGCCGGGCTTAGTTAGTGTATTATTAAACTATTCCCCAGTTTCGGGGGTGGAAAGCGGCGATCGCCAAACCTTTGAAGCTGGTAGAATCGAAAACAAAATCCAAGTCGGACTAATGACATTAACTGTTAGCGGTCCGGCTAAGTTTTTGGACAAAAATGATATTCTGGCTTTTGATTTTACCCGTCTAGCCGTGGAAGCCGTGGGGATAAAACTTTATGATAACTATATTCGTGGGGGGAAAACTAGCGAGGAAAGTTTTTATCAACGCCTAGTTAAAGACCAGGCTTTTTTTGCCTATTTCCTAATTCAAGAAAACTTCATCGCCGCCAGAGGTCGAGGGGGAGGGTTGGCGCTATGGGTAAAAGTCTGACGTAGCTGGTCAATATGTGGCTAACTTCGGTATAATTTCAGATTGTTGTGGCTTTTTTTTGATGATGCGCCGATTGATACTTTTTCTAACCGTGGTATTTTGCTGGCTATGGCTAGGGGTAGTATCGCCATATAATTTAGCCTGGGCTGCTACTGACACCGTGGGGGAAACGGTAGCGGAAATCTCTACTTTATCATTGGATGAACTACTAGAGAGGGCTTTTGCGACTAGCCAAGCGGGACGGTTTGCGGAAGCTGAGAATTACTGGACTGAAATTATTAATCGTTACCCGGATAACCCGGCTATGTGGAGTAACCGAGGTAATATCCGAGTTAGCCAAAACCGCCTCACGGAAGCCATAGGGGACTATAACCGGGCTATTGAATTAGCGCCGACGGCTGCGGACCCTTACCTTAACCGGGGAGTGGCTTATGAGGGTTTGGGGCGTTGGTCTGATGCGATCGCTGATTATAATCGGACTTTAGAGTTAAGTCCCTCTGATGCGATCGCCTATAATAATCGAGGTAATGCGGAAGCCGGACAAGAAAACTGGGAAGCGGCGATCGCCGACTATTTCCAGGCGGCGGAATTAGACCCTAACTATGCTTTTGCTAGGGCTAACTACGCCCTGGCTTTGTATCAGACTGGTGAGACTAAAGAAGCTATCCGCAACATCAAAAATCTGATTCGGAAATACCCCAATTTTGCCGATATGCGGGCAGCTTTAACCGCCTGTTTGTGGGATAGTGGTAAAATAGGGGAAGCCGAAAGTAATTGGGTAGCAGCCATTGGATTAGACCCCCGTTATCGAGATATTGATTGGGTAGCTAATATCCGTCGTTGGCCTCCCGCTTTGGTGGCAGCCTTAGACAGATTTTTGAATCTCAAATAGGCGGAAATTGCCGAGGATCACGAACCTAACATCTGTAACTGATACAGACTGGCGTAGAGTCCGCCCTGGTTTAATAATTGGTCATGGGAACCGGACTCTATCAGTCTTCCTCGCTGTAAAACTAAAATGCGATCGACATTTTTAATCGTTGATAAACGGTGGGCAATAATAATGGCAGTTTTGCCGATTAACATCCGATCAAGGGCATCCTGAATTAGGGATTCTGTCATCACATCTAGGTTAGCAGTCGCTTCATCTAAAACTAATATTTGCGGGTTTCTAATGGCTACCCTAGCAAAAGCTAAAAGCTGTTTTTGACCACTGGAAAGATTAGTGCCTCTTTCCCTAAGTTCCGTATCATAACCTTCGGGTAAAGCCTCAATAAACTGAGATACATTCGTCTTTTCCGCCGCCTGTCGAATTGCATCGATTGTATAGGTTTCCCCCAGGGTAATATTACTTTTAACATCTCCGGCGAATAGAAACCCATCTTGTAAGATTACCCCCACATGGCGACGTAATTCGGCTTGAGGTAAATCACGGATATCAATCCCATCGATTAAAATGCGACCGCGACTAGGTTCGTATAAACGACATAATAGCCGAATAATAGAACTTTTGCCAGCACCAGTAGGTCCGACTAGGGCGACTTTTTCCCCAGGATGAATAGTGAAATTAAGGTTTTGGATTACATATTCATCATTTTTATAGGCAAAATAGACGTTTTCAAATTTGATTTCGCCGATCGCCTCATATTTATTAGTTGGTAAAACACTGGCTTTTCCGATTTCGGGGTCGCGGATTTCTATGGGTTGGTTCAGAATGTCATTAATCCTTTCCACAGCAGTTAAACCGGCTTGAATAGCGGTAAATTTATCGGCAAATTGTCGGAGGGGGTCAAATAGACGTTGGGCGAATAGTATAAAGGTGGAAAGTATGCCAAAGCTGAGGGTTTGATTTAATACTTGTTTGCCTCCAAACCAGAGGACGGCGGCGATCGCTATTAGGGCAATCCATTCTAAGGTTGCCGAGACAGCCGAATCATAAAAAATGGTTTTATCAACGGCTTTAATATAACGCTGATTGGTGATGTGAAATAACTCGGCATTGTAACGTTCCCGGCGAAATAGTTGCACGACTCCAATACCAATCAAATTCTCTTGTAGTTGTGCGTTGAGGTCGGAGAGTTCCTCCCGTGCTTTATAATTAGCGGTGCGATATTGTTGTTGAAAATAGATAATTATTGCGGTGACGGGGAACATAGATAAAACCAACATTAAAGCCAACTGCCACTGAAGGCTAAACATGGCGATCGCAATTACTAAAATCGAGAATAAATCGCTAATAATGCCAATAGCACCAGTAGAGAATACATCCCCCAAAGCATCGACATCACTGGTGAGACGAGTAATGAGTTTTCCGACAGGAGTGCGGTCAAAAAATCTGACAGCTAAAGAGGTAACATGGTCAAATAAATCGTTACGAATATCTGCGGTCATTTTTTGTCCAACGGTCTGGACGACATATCCTTGGATAGCCTGAAGAGTGAATCTGAGGGAAATTGTCAATAATAACAGGAAAGCTAAGAGATTTAAGCCTGCTGATAGAGATAATCCCTGTAAAAATTTATAGGTGGGTTCTTGGCGAATTAGTGAAATAGTTTGCCCAATCAAAATAGGTTGAATCGCACTAGAAATAGAGAGAGGAATGAGTAAAATAATAGCGATCGCCAACAGTTTTTTATGGCGTTTGGCATAGTCTCGCAATCGCAAAAATAGCCGCCAGTCGGTTTCTAGGCTTCTTTGTTGTTGAGATGAAAGCATTGTTAATGATAATGGTGGGTCAGCAGAAACTAAGTTAACAAGTGTAAATAATGATTATACCCAAAAATCAGATATATGCACAATGAAGGGCTGAGATTTTAGGGACACAAAAGGCGATCGCTATCTTCTACCTCCACATTAGTCCGCAGATAATCCCCAACCCAATTGCAGGCATATTCCATAGGATCGAGATTTTTAATTCCCTCTAAATCCCATATAATCACCGTCCGGTCATCCCCACCAGATACCAAAAAATTACCATCAGCCGTAAATGCTAGGCTGAGTACCATAGCTTCATGTCCGGGTAAAGTTTGGAGTAACTCCCCTTCAAGATTCCACAATTTTACCTGATTGTTAACACCAGCAGTGGCGATATTTTTACCGTCTGGACTAAAGGTAACCCTGGTTAATCCACCGCTGTTCGCTCGAATTTTTCTGACCAAACTACCATCTAATCTCCACAGTTTTAAAGTATCATCACGACTAGCAGAAGCAATCAAATTTCCTTCAGGATTAATGTCAACTCCCCAAATAACTCCATCTTGATTTAGGGTGTTCACAAGCCCACCCTCTGTAGTCCATAATTTGACAGTCTTATCTTCACTAGCAGAGATAAGAGTTTGACCATCTGGACTAAAGGTTAGTTGCCAAATCCTTTCACTATGAGCCGGAAAACTATTGATCAGTTCCCCATCAATCGTCCATAATTTAATGGTTTTATCATCCCCAGCGGAAGCAATCATTTGACCATCAGGACTAATAGCAATAGCATAAATAACTGTTTCATGTCCAGTTAATATGGTGAGTAGTTCGGGTGGAGATTTTCTGATATTTCTAATATCCCAAAGTTGAACTTCATTATTAGCACCAAGTGCTAATATATCTGCCTTGGGAGTAAAAGCCACAGCGCGATTTAACTTTCCTGAGTGACTAATTATGCTTAAAAGCTGACCATTTGTTTGTCTTAAATAAGTTTGATCACCAGACACATAAGCAATCAATTGATTATCGGCACTGGTGGCTATATTCCACAGGATATCATCGTGATTATACAGGGGTTGTAATAAATATGCGTTACGTCGCCATAGTTTGACGGTTCCATCATCACTAGCGGAAGCAGCCATCAAACCATTAGCGCTTAATGCCACACCTCTAACCACGGCATTATGTCGTTGTAAGGTTTTGATAAAAGTGCCGTCTGTTTTCCAAATGGTTACTGTATTATTTGTACCACTGGTGGCAATGAATTCACCATTAGCACTACAATCAACCCCAAAAATTACATCTTTTTCCTGCATAGTTCTCACCAAGGTGCCATCTATTGTCCAGATTTTAGCTGTTTTATCTGTGCTGACAGATACCAGTAAATTGGTATCATAACAAAATGCTACACCCCAAACAGCTCCTTGATGTGCTTCTATGGTGTTTAATAATCTGCCATCGATACTCCATAATTTCATTAAACCATCAACGCTGACAGAAGCTACTATTTGACTGGTTTTATCAAAAGCCACATTCCAAACACTGGTTGTATGTCCTGTCAAAGTTGTTAATAATGTGCCGTCTAGTAGCCATAATTTAACAGTGTGATCGCCACTAGCAGAAGCGATAATTTGACCATTAGGACTAAAATCTATTCCCCAAACAGGAGCATCATGAGCGTGTATATTTTGCAATAATTTACCATCTACATTCCACAGTTTTACCTGACCATCTAAACTAGCAGAAACCACCAAATTACCGTCAGGTCCGAAAGCCACACGATGGACTGTTCCCGAATGTTGTAGGGTATTAATTAAGGTTCCATCTTGCCGCCAAATTTTCACAGTTTTATCATTACTAGCCGTAGCAATTAACTGACCATCACTGCTAATATCTACACTCAAAACCGAGCCTTGATGCCCAATTAAACGATTAAATTCATTGATATTATAAATGGCATTATTTAAAGCCAATTTAACTTCCGATTCAGTGTAGCTATCAACTTTCCATAAACCCTCTAAACGACCTTTAGCCTTAATGGCATCCACCATAGCATCTAACTGGTTATGGGAGGCTAATAAACCATGAGAAGAAGATGCTAAGGCTCTAATTTCACTAATCCGTACTTGCTGATTTTGTCGCCATACTAAGATACCTAAACCAGAGGAAATACTCAAAGCTACCGTGGCTATCAGTAACAGTAGACGCTGCAATTGTGCGACTTTTTTTTCTTGAGCGAGTCGGTGATTGATTTCTTGGACTCTGGCAGCTTCTAAACGGGTTTTGATTTGCTGTTCTTCTAGTTCTTGACTGGCGGCTAAAAATTGATAATCTAAGTCACTTAAACTCCGGGAATGAGCCCAATTTTTAGCATCTATTAACGCTTGTCCGGTTAGTAATCGAGACACATCATTTTTGTCAGATTTAACCCAAGAATCTAAAAGCTGAGAATAGGGGCGAATATTTGCTAACTCTTGAGCAGCCCAAGTGGAATCAAATATAGTTTGATAAATGAGGTTTCTTATCTGTAAACTTCCTTGATTTTTAATAACTAATCCCGACAGAATTAACTCGGATTTTTCGCGGGTATTATCAACTTCTACCGGGCTTTTTTCTAGCAATTTTTGATAAATTCCTAGCATTTTAGGGATGATATCTACCCTGTACTTGATTCGGTTTAAGATAGTCATTAAATGCTCTGGCTGGTCTTGTTCTTGCCATTTATAGATGATTTTACTCCCAATTATTTCATCGATAAACTGGCTTTCTTCTCCCGGCTTAATGAACACAGGTGCATTATTGACTATCAAATTAATTTGATTAATTAAATCACAAACTTTTTGCGTTAAAAAAGGCTGCCCATTAGTCCAAAATAAAATGCGTTCAATAACTGCTATTTTGTCGCCACCTGTGATATTTAATCCTTGGGCTAATATCTGTGCTTCTGAGAGGGTAAAACCTGTTAAATCTATGGCTTTACCAACATTAAAAGGTGTCCGAGTCCGGTCTTGAATCAAATCGGAGGGTGTAGCTACTCCAAAAATGGCAAAAGTGAGGCGATTATATTCAGGATTA
This sequence comes from Limnospira sp. PMC 1279.21, assembly GCF_032349615.1. Lineage (NCBI taxonomy): Bacteria > Bacillati > Cyanobacteriota > Cyanophyceae > Oscillatoriales > Sirenicapillariaceae > Limnospira > Limnospira sp. PMC 1279.21. The sequence goes on from NZ_JARPLU010000028.1 coordinate 11,042, forward strand.
ATGGCCCTTTGATTATACAAAAAACGGATCAACGCCCAAAAATCATCAGAGGGGAAATCCAGGCTTAACATACTATCAATCTCGTCTATAAAAATGACCAGATTTTTGTGGGGTATTTCTGGCAATAAGATATCATCAATAAAATAGCCTAATTTCTGTACTGGGGAAAGGTTATCTTGATTTTGCCACCAGGCTTTAAAAAATTGGAATTTTTCCCATAACTTAAATCCTCTGAGTAATTCAACAATAATACCTTTATACCACTGTGCAGAAGTAATCTGGTCTTGACCTACTAGGGTTAAGTCAATACTAGAACATCGAAATCCGTCTAATTCTAAGCGGTATCTTGTCTGAGCCAATAAGGAGGATTTCCCCATTTGACGAGAGTTAAGAACATAACAAAACTTTCCGGCTTTCAAATGTTGATAAAGTTCTCGGTCTGCTTGTCTTTCTACATAACTAATAGCATTACGCTCTAAGCTACCACCAACTTGATACATAATCAAAACCTCTTAGTCATTTTTATCTGGGGACTGTCCGCCATTGACAGTCTCGCAGCCAGAGGCGAATGGCGCGGGCGATCGCACTTTGGCTACTATCCCAAGGCTGGGGTAAAATCCTGTAACCAGGATAAGGGTCTGATTTAGATAACATTTTCACCAATTCCCACCCGTTAGGAGTCGAACGCAAGAATAACCAATGATACCGTTGAATCACGAGCATTCTATTATTAATATACAACCTTTCACGGGTAAGAATGAATCCCAAATCAATATCATCACCAGTAGGTAAATCGGTGGGTAAATGCTCAGAAACAGGTATAGTTTCTGGGGGTAAACTGGTGGCTAAAATCACTGATGTAGGGATATCCTGTAAATGGTTGGTAGGTGGCGATCGCGTAATCACACGGTTAGCATAGGCGGGTAAATCCACCACCAACTCAGTCAGTAACTGGTTTAAATCTACCGGACATCGTGGATGGGCGGATATAATTTGTTGGACAGGTAAAATTCTAGGAGTCTGTTGTTGTCCATCAGACACTCTGACTCCCACCATTAGTCCCATAGCCCCCAAACTGGCAGCCAGTTGGCTCAAAACTGACACAACGGTATAATCAACCATTAATAATCTGGTAAGGTGCGGATATCTCCCCTATATTGGGGAAGTCCGTACCTTGGATCGGCTGTAGCAGTTACGCTAGAGGCGTTAAAGTAGTAGATATATCGACTGGATAAGCGATCGCCGGAAGAAATACAATTGATGCTAACCTCGATCAAATTCCAGTCCCAAGCAGACATTAGGATCATTTATGTTGAAAAATTTGTTGGCAATTGTTAAACCGTTTTTTAAACCACTAATAGCGATCGCCCTGATTATCACCCTAGGATTTAGCCATGCTGACAGCGCCCTAGCAGCCAGGAGTGGTGGTCGGATTGGCGGTGGTTCATTTCGCGCCCCCAGTCGCACACTAGCCCCCAGTCCCAGACAAGCCCCAGGGGGTGGATATTACGGCGGCGGTGGGTTTGGATTTCCATTTTTACTTCCCTTCTTTGGTTTTGGCGGTTTCGGAGGACTATTTTCTATCCTGATTTTCGTGGCCATTGCCAATTTTATCGTGAGAAGTTTCCGCGCTGTCGGTGAAGGAGTCCAAGAAGCCGAATATAATAATCCCACAGTTTCCGTGGCTGAGGTACAGGTGGGTTTATTAGCTGAGGGTCGCTACCTCCAACAGGACCTCGCGCGTCTCGCCGCCACTGCTGACACCGGAACCCCAGAAGGTCGCGCCCAAGTCCTTCAGGAAGCGACTTTAGCCCTACTACGTCACCCAGAATATTGGGTCTATGGTGCGAGTGAGGCGGATCGGATGCGTTTAAATTCGGCGGAAGCGAAATTTAATCAGTTGGCGATCGCAGAACGTAGTAAGTTTACCGAAGAAACTCTCTCAAACTTCAATAATCAGCGCATTTCTGCTACTGATGACAAAGGGGCGATCGTCAGTCAAGATGCTACCGAAAATCCAGGGGAATATATTATTGTCACCCTAGTTGTGGGAGTTTTGGGTCAGCTTGAATTGCCTAAAATTGAAAGTTCCCAGGATTTGAGACAGGCGATCAGTCGTTTAGGTTCCATTGGTAGTGAACAGCTATTGGCGATCGAAGTTCTTTGGACTCCCCAAGCCAGTGGCGATACCCTTAGCACTGATGATATTTTGGCTTACTATCCTAATCTCAGATTGGTTTAGGCTGTCGTCCGGTGCGTCAAATCATCACGGCTGGTGTGGAGTTGACGCACCTCAACCCCGATATTCAGGGGACTTAATCTTGTGCTTGGTTATTGGTACTTCGCTACAAACACTAATAACTAATAACTGATAACCCAATTGCAGATTATTGGTAAATCGCTGATGAATCTTAGAAAATCCAACTAAAAAAGGATGACCATGACATTCACAAAGCCATCAAGTTTCTTACAGATGAGCCTATTTCCTGAATCAGTATCCACAACTAAGGTAGCTGATTTGATGGCTCCCAAAACATATACTGGTTTGGCTGGTTTTCATAAATATTGGGGCAAGAAACCCATAGAAAGCATCAGTTATCTGATTGAAAACTGTACCCAGGAAGGTGATATCGTCATGGATCCATTTCTCGGTTCCGGTTTAATATCTCGTGAATGCCTGCTGCGAAATCGGCATTTTATTGGCATTGATATCAATCCATTTTCTATCGAGCATACCTCTTTGATGCTCAATCTTCCCGATCGCCAAGAATATTATCAGGCTTTAATCGAAATTGAAACAAAAGTTGCTCAAAATATTCACAATACTTATCGGACAACGGCAGGAAAAATCGCTTCTCATTATCTGTGGGAAGGGGATCGCATTGTATCGGTATGGTGCAAACCAGAAACAGGTCGAGGGCGAATTGAAATTGATCCTTCTGACATAGATTTCCAGTCTTACTCTGCTTACCAACACTACCAACCCAAGAATTTTCGTCATCTCCATTTTTTTACCAATTCTCGGATTAATGTCAAGCCAACTATGTCTGTTAGTGACATCTTTACAGGTCGGGCTATGCGAAATATTGACCTGCTGATTGAAGCAATTTCCGGTTATCCGTCATCCTTGAAACGCGCACTAATGCTGACTTTAACTTCTGCCGCCGGTCAGATGTCTAATATGGTCTTTGCGATTAAGAATCGGCGGAATAGCAAAAGAAACAGCCATGGCGAAAAAATCGAGGTAGGTAGTTGGGTTATTGGGTTTTGGTTGCCCGATACCCATTTTGAAATTAACGTCTGGAATTGCTTCCAAAACCGCGCTAATAAACTGCTTAAATCTCTCCCTGAGCAAGAAAAAAACCTATTTATTGTGTCTAATAATCTAACGTCTCTTAATACTTTAGATTTTCATCTAAACTCATGGCTAATCAATGCAGACGCTAGAATAGCACTGAAAGAAATTCCATCAGAGGTTGTCTCTTTCATTTGCACCGATCCGCCTCATAGCGATCGCATTCCTTATCTGGAATTAAGTGAGTTATGGAATTCATTATTGGGTTACACCGTTGATTTTGAGAGAGAAATTGTGGTGTCGAATGCTAAAGAGCGACAAAAATCAAAGACGATTTATAACGCTGATATGACAGAGTTTTTTGTCAAAGCATCTAGGGTTCTCAAGCCTTCTGGTTATATGGCATTATATTTTAATGCTCGCGATCGGCAAAGCTGGGAATACCTAAAATGTATTGAAAATACATCTGAGTGCTTGAAATTTATCGGCTGCTTCCCGATGATATACTCCGCCACCTCGGTTGTCCAAGATAATCGTCAAGGGGCGATGAAAAGTGACTATATTATCATTTACCAGAAGCAAGAAGCTAATGGTGATTATCCCTTGTGCAGTGCTTTTACCAACTTGCCGAACTGGTCAGCGCAATTGCCCCGAAAAGAAGTAGAGTAATTTTTAATGCAAGATTTTCACTCTTGGCAGACTTTATATGAAAGGGAAAATTGGGAGGAATTTAACTCGGATGAGGCAGCGCTTCTTTGGCTTAAACTCAAGTCAATTATGAGAAAGCCCCTGATTGATGAATTTGTGGCAGAAAACCAGATTTCCTTAAATCAAACTTCTTTAAATCAAAAATTTATAGAATTGTACGCTTTGCTAGTCAAAGAACAATCCAAATCACATATCATGTTAAATGCCTACATGAAAAAAAAGAACAAGATTGCTTTGCACAGCCTAGATACAACCAAGCTGGTTTCAGAGCTATACAAACTAAAGTCCTTTGAGTGGGGTGGAGATTACCAAAATTCTTTGGATAAATATTTGGTCAGTCGTTATGTAAAAGTTCTGCAATCTTATGAAATACTGGTTTCCAAATTTGCCACCGAGATCAGTGTCGCCGTGCAAGGATATGTTCTGAATAGTTGGTACAATCATTGGTCGAGTATCCTCATTGAACACATTTTTAAATCCCACCCAGAAGTTTTACCCACAGTGGGTCAAATCAAACATCTTGATTTCTTTATTAGAAATACTCCCTTTGATTTAAAAGTAACGTATCTGCCAGCAGAGTATATAAAAGCTCAAAGAAAAGACCTTGGGCTCCCTGTAGAACTGACTTATCTCAAGCAAAAAGCCAAAGAGTTAAAGATTGAGTTTGATAAAAAGGGCAAACCAAGTGACATTTACTATGAAATTTTTGAAAAAATGAATGACAAGAATACTCAAGAATCTAAGCAAGTAATTGATACTCTAAAAGCTCAAACAATGAACATTCTCCTACACGCACAAGAGCATCCTAAGCACCTAGCGAGATGGTTATATGAAAATCAGGGTGAGATGCGCTTTGGCTCTGAAAATAGGCTATTTCTTGTGCTGGTAGATACCAATGATTTCAGTGGAAGTTGGAAATTGAAGCGTAACCTGGATTTGCTGCAACCTGTGATTAATAGCTACCTGGATAACTTTGCCGATAAAAATCTTTCTGATCTGAAAATTTCTTTCAAATATAAAGGCAAGCCACAGACATTTACGGCTCTCACTGACGTAATTTTTGTGGTCAAGTAGCCTGGCAAAAATCTGATAAGAAGTTGTCGCGAAATTATCGCTAAACCATATTGTTTATGGTTGATTAGTTATTAATTACGGGTTATTTACAATAAGAATAACCCATAACCCATAACCAAAAATAACCCATTTAATCTGTGAATAGCGTAAGCTATCCTATTTAATCCTGTGGCTGGTTCGATCGCCAATTATGTTTGACGATTTGCCTTTCTCTGGCGATCGCTAAGGAGTCGTCTGGCACGTCATTAGTAATCACAGACCCTGCTGCTACTGTCACATCATTTCCGAGGGTTACAGGGGCAACTATGACGCTGTTAGAGCCGGTTTTAGTGCGATCGCCTATAGTGGTGTGATGTTTCTTAAATCCATCATAATTAGCCGTAATAGTTCCCGCGCCAATATTAACTTTTTCCCCTAGGGTCGCATCCCCAATATAGGATAAATGGGCAATATTAGTTTTTGGTCCGACTTCCGCATTTTTCAACTCCACAAAGTTGCCAATTCTGCACCCCTCAGCTATGTTAGCATGACCTCGTAAATGGGTATATGGACCGATACGGGTATTAGAGGCGATCGTGCTATCAGAAATCACCGAATATAAAACCGTCACATTTTCCCCGATTTCGCTATTCTCAATTAAACTTCCCGGTCCGATACGACTTCCCGACCTAATCAGAGTTTTTCCTCGCAGGTGAGTTTGTGGTTCAATAATGACATCTGGTTCCAATTGCACCGTATCATCAATAGTAATACTATCAGGGTCTATCAAAGTTACACCCGCATCCATCCATTCTTCCTTAATCCATTCTTGAAATACCTCATGGGCGGCGGCTAAATGGCGACGATTATTGATACCCATAATTTCCCGGAAATCTTCCACATCAACCGCCATTACCGGGTCTAGGTCATGAACCGTATCAGTTAAATAATATTCCTGTTGGTCGTTGTCTGCTTTTAAATGGGGCAGAATTTTAGCTAAAGCCTGCCAATTAAAACAATAAACTCCGGCATTTATGCGATGATTTTGCTTTTGCGCTTCCGTACAATCACGATGTTCGACAATTTCTTTAACCAGGTTTTTACTATCACAAAAAACTCGACCGTATCCGGTGGGATTCGGCAAATTCGCCGTTAAAATAGTAGCAGCATTTCCCTGTTGTTTATGAATCGTCATCAACTGTTGCAGGGTGTGGGGTCTCAGTAGTGGCACATCCCCGTTAAGAACCAGTAAATCCCCAGTAAAATCCTGTAAATAGGGTAAAACCTGTTGGATAGCGTGACCAGTACCTAACTGTTGTTTCTGTTCGACAAATTCTAAGCCTGCGTCCGCATATTTCGCCATCAGAGAAGCCTGGACTTGATCGCCGCCATAACCGACAATCACCAACTTTCGTAAGGGTTGTAAGTCTCGGGCGCTTTCTAAAACCCATTCGACAAGCGATCGCCCTCCCAATTGATGTAAGACCTTGGGAAGGTCAGATTTCATGCGGGTTCCTCGTCCTGCTGCTAGAATTGCTACTGCTACCATCGGTTTTAATACTTATAGGGTCTTTAAATTTGCCCCGGACTCAAAATTACTGGTTGTCTATAGTAGCTGAAATCCAGCGTTTTTTCCAGTGGCTACTAGGTTCTAGGGGTGAGGTGGCTTGTTCCGTTTGGCGGCGGTCTATAATTGACTGGTGGCGATCGCCCAAATTCGGGTCACGATAGGGGATAGCCGCGCGGGTGTTAAGCTGTTCCAGTTCCTTTTCGCTTAGAGGTGGTAAACCTACCCCGTCCCAACTGGCGATCGTTCCTGGGGCGCGGCGACCAAAGGGGGTACTAGAAGCGATCGCTAATCCTGCCATCATTAAAGCAGTTCGCACCGCCGCCGCACAGGAATAAGTGGCTAAACGTCCGTCAGGTTTTAGACATTGAGCCACCATAGCCAAAAATTCCACCGTCCACAGTCCCGGACAGGTGGGGGGAGAAAAGGGGTCAAGACAAATAGCATCAGCCTGAAAACCGGAATCATAGACCTGTTTTAACATCTGTCTAGCATCACCAATTAGCAGTGTGGCTTGGAGGTTATGGGATGTTACCTGTAATTGAGTCCCCAGAGTCTTGAGATATTCGGGAATAGGAAGCGGATAATCATTTAATAAACCTTGGGCGATCGCCCTTTGGGGGACTCCCTGATCTAATTCTAATCCGATGATTTCAACTTGACAATGAGGGTTAACTTCCCAAATAGCAGCTAAAGCCGCTGCTGTGTTATATCCCAAACCATAGCAAATATCCAAGATTTTCAGACTGGGTGCTGTAGCTTTAGCCGCTAAATTCAGGGGTTCGACAAATTTACTTTTTGCCTCTCCCTTCGCGCCAAAACGACTATGGAAAGCCTCCCCAAATTCTGGGGAAAAAAATGTAAAAGAACCATCCTCGGTAGGCTGTAGGGGTAAATCCTGCGGTGCCGACATCATGTTTAACCGTTGGGTATCTCTGGTAATCATATCTTGAATCTGGGGGGATTTATAGCAAATTTACAGCCGGGGAAGCCGGTAATCAGATTAGTGCAACTTTTCCCACTATTTAGAAGTAGACTGACGCAAAATTGGCGATAGGTCAAAATCGGGGACGGCGTAAGTATCTGGACCGCCATAACTACCGACAAAAATAACTAACGCTGTCAGTAACAAAAACAAAAACCCAACCGATCCCAACCCTTGAGACTCATAATCGTAGTCGTATCGATAACGAGGGTCAGAGTTAAGATCCACGTGAATATGGATATTTTTTCCTTCGATTTCGGTGCGATCGTAGCGAATTCTATCACGGTTTGAACCTCTCATGGTAACTTCTCCCTGGTGGTCAACTGTTAGTCTATTGCAGCCACCAGGACAGCCATTCAGGATCAAGCCAAAATAGCAGAAGTTAGGATCGAGTTAAATTCAACTAGCCGACATATCCAATTTGACCAACGAACCTGATTCATTGGTACGATAAACCAATTCATTTGCGCCGTCCGTTACTTTCACCTCCCACCCAGGGACAATCGCTAAAGTACAAAAAGCACCATCTTCCGGTAATCCCAAACAACCATCAGGCCATAATACTGGTTGAGCCTCCATGATTCTCAATTCAGAATCTGGTAACACGAACTGTTGGGATGCTGCCGCCAAAACACCTTGGACAACTTCGAGACCAATAACAGTTAACATACCTCCCTCATCAAGTCCAATCAAATCAGCATCAGAACCGGGAACCACTACTTCTTCTAAAAAGATAACTGCTTCGGGAAAGTCTGGCGGTTGTAAAAAGGTGATGAAGTCTATACCTGTTTCCAGGTTAAATTCTACCCCCAAATCCAATCCATCAGGTTCGTTAAAGTTGCCAGTTTGCAAAATGGTAGTGGTGGTAGTGTCAAAGTTGAAATTCAATTCACTGGTGGGAGGAAGCGGAAAATCGTAGTCAAAACTTTGTATGGGGTTCCCATCAGGGTCAAAGAAGGTTATTTGTAGGTCACTGAGTTGATCACGGGTAACTATGGTTCCCTCAAAACGCCTATCATAACTAAATTCTCCGATGGCGGTATAGCCGAAAATTCCTTGCCAGAATAAGGGATAGGTAATCAAGTCCTCGCTGAGAGGGGACGAAGCAAATACAAAGTTATCTGCTGTTAACTCAGCCGCTGTTTTTCCTAATACTATGGTCAGGGGTACGCCATCTAAACTAATGACTATATCAGGGTTAACTTCAGTGAGTGTCAGCCGTTCAAAACTGAGAGTAGGATCATCTAAACCAATGACATCAACTCCGGGTTCAAAATCAGTAATTACACTGGGATTAATGGGGAAATTGCCGTTATTTAAAATCCAAAACTGGTCAGAACCTGGGCCACCTGTAAGAGTGTCGCCATCAATTCCAGCAAATAATTGATCATCCCCCAAGTCTCCAAATAGTTGGCTACGAATGCCACCAATTAATACATCGTCTCCTTGACCGCCAAATAATTGGTTATTGCTGCCAGTTGATGCGTCTAGGATATCAGAACCTAACCCACCATACAGAATATCATTATTGCCTGCTAATAAGACATCATTTCCGTCTAATCCGTAGATCTGATTATTGCCACCGCCAACACTGCCATCAATTGTATCATTAGCTACAGTGCCAAATTGGATGGTATTATTTAAGCCTTCCAGACTGATATTCAGACCTGGCTGTGATGACATCAAGGCTTCCAGTCCTAATTCTGATGGAGTCATGATAATTCTTGGATAATTCAACAGTTGTCGCCGTCAGGCTATCATGGACTTCCTGAAATCGTCAAAGTTCTGATAATTATATAGTTAAGTATTCCGGCTATCAGTCACCAAAAATCCCCCACCAAAAGGCGGAGGATTAAGCGGTTTAGGTAATAGGGTTGATATTAGGCGTCGCTTTCAATATGGATGAACAGCAAACCCATCAAAACTGCAGGCATCAACCAGCAAACAACAGGAATCAAAATCCAAGGCAGGAAGGAAGCAGCGTAATCACCAGTCATGCTATAGGTCTCCTAATTTCAAAAGTTCAGGTTAATTTTTTACAAAAAAACCGACAGACTGATATTTGTGTGAAAATTCAGTCAGAATCGTGCTGATTAATTATTGACAAAACCTCTAAAGATTGCGTCAACAACAGCAAAGTTTTCTAACAAGAAAAATGCCAAAAATGCACTTCCCATACCGCCGATGAAAAATCCACCAGCGAATTGGCTCCAACCGGCGGCGCTTTGCAGGGAATCACCTTCTTCGGATTTATCCCCTTGGAAAGTTACCAAACCGTAAGCGGCTAAACAGGCTGTGGCAATCAGTAACATAGCCAAGCCACAAATCAGGCCATTGAGGTTGGCGAACTCAGTGCCGCGTTGGGTTCCAAATTTAACCCAGGGACCACCGATAAAGTAACCGTGAGCCATACCGATTTCTAAGCCTCGCAGAAGAGGAGACAGACCGGGACGGTAGGCGGGAAGGTTGCCGATAAAGGTGCGGGTGAAGGCGGAATCACTAATGGGGGTGGATAGATGACCTACAAAGGGATCGCCGTTGTAGGCTTGAATCAACCCTTGATCCGTTGCTTGAGGCATACTGATTTTTCTCCTGTTCGCTTAAAATCTTGAGTTCAGGTGTTAAGCTCATATTTTAAGCAGCCCTGTGCAAACTATCGACAAAAATTGGAGTTAGCGTTAAAAAAGTTCACATATAATCCTAAAAGTTCATAAATTTTTACGTTTTCTGGCCCGATACCACTGGGAGAGGGTGGGGCTGGGAATACGGAGAAGGTAACCGATAATGACGATTTGGTTAATTAGGGTGGTTTGCAGGATACCTAGTTTTTCCCAGCGCCTGGCTGAGGTGATGACTGGGACTGGGGCGATCGCAATTTTGCCCCGTTTCTGTAGTTGCCGCACCAGTGCAAAGTCTTCCATAATTGGTAAATCGGGAAAACCGCCAATATCCCTAAAGGTTTGGGTTTTCATAAATAAGGCTTGGTCGCCGTAGGGGAGTTGACAATAATGCGATCGCATTTTTACCCCGAATTCCACCCAACGCAGTGGTAACATGGGGGCGGCGATTTCCAGTTCAAAGGCTCCCGCGATAATCTCAGGTTGACGGAGAATTTGCTCTATCCAATGGTTAAAAGCGTCGGGAAGCTGGGTGTCACCGTGCAAGAAGAGGATAGTATCTCCGGTGGCGCGCGCGGCTCCTGCGTTCATTTGTCGGGCTTTCCCGGCTGCTGTGGTGATGACTTGGACGCTGAAAGATTGGGCGATGGTAACGGTTTCATCTTGACTGCCACCATCAACTACAATTACTTCAATGCCTTTGATACCCTGCAATTGCTTGAGGGTATGGGGGAGGGTTTGCGCTTCATTGAGGACGGGGATAACAATTGAGATGTGGGGAATGTTGGCAATATGGCGATCGCTATGGGGTTGGGTCAATCTAGGGGTTCCTGGCTTGAAAATGGTCATCTGTTTCCAATTACTGGTAGCATTATATATCAACTGCGAAACAGACGGGTATACTGGATTTCGTGAGCCATGCTTGCTAATCCTAATCCCCAACTACAGCTAACTAAATCATCATCGTTTAACATCAGTATTTGCTGGCTAATTTCGGTGAGAGTTGGGGAAAGTTGCCAGAGCAGTTTTTGTCCGATGGTTTGACCTAATGGAATGAGTTTGACTCCGGCACCGATGATATGGGTAGCCCAACTATGCAGATATCCCAGTAGGGCTGTTTGGGGGTCTATCTGGCTATGGGCGGCGGTAATTCCAAAGGCGATCGCATAATTACAAGGCTGATCAATGGCTGATTTTATGTATTGAAAATAATCATGATCGCCATTATTTGCCTGGTAGATTTCCCCCATTAGTGCCAAAAGAGAGTTACCCATCTGCCAGCTTTGCAGACGCAATTCTGATGTTTCTTTACTGGCACTTAACCAACTATTCCAATGACATATACTGGCTAAATCTTGATTGATAAAACTCTGAAAGGCTCTCATCATTAGGGCGGCTTCCAGACGAATCGCGCCATAATTGAGGTCTTGAATTAACCAGTGATTCAGGTTTTCGGCGTTGGCGATAGATCCAGTTTCGACCAGAGTTTCTAATCCATCAGAATAGCTATAAGCACCTAAAGGCAACGCCGGACTAGATAGTTGTAATAATGGTAAAATCAAAGCCTGTCTCTTCCCTCCCTTCTCTTATCCAATTAATGATCATGCCCATGGTAGGCTCCCCTGTCGGGGTAAAATGGGGCGATTTCCTGGGTGACATGGCATCCTAACTTAATCAGTAAATCTGCTAAAACTCCATCAGGTTCCAGGCGCAAATACTGGCTGGTAATTTCTAGGGGAACATGACGATTGCCCAAATGATAGGCGGCGCGAATGAGATCTAAATTAGTCTGGGCTGTAACTGTGATGACGGGTTCTGGTTGAGCGACAATAGCTACAACTTTATCCCCGGTTTCGGAAATTAGGCGATCGCCCTCGGAGATATTCACACCACGATCCAAACATAAAGTCATGCGATCGGCGCCGGGGATATCAATATGTTGTCTAGTCTTAGTGCGTTGTTCCGCTGTTAGGGCGATCGTCCAGTCCGGTATGCGATCGAGATCCGGTGCTAATTTTTGAGTAAAAACCAACATGATGGTCACCACCAAGTAATTTCGGACTAGGGGACGCTTATCCGCCTTTTGAATCAGGGGGATAAGCCTTCCCAACTTTGCTAAAGCAAACCGATAAAGTGCAAAGGTCCCTGACCAGTAATCAATTCGACAATCACAGCGACAATTCCAATCATAGCCAAGCGACCATTCCAGACTTCCGCTGCTGTAGTCATACCCCATTCCCAACGTTCCTGGGGATACATTTTGACCCGTTTGCTGGGGCGCACCACTTCCGAGAAATGAACACTAGGACTTTCTAAAGCCTCAACCACCATATCAGCCAAATCATTAATAAAAACCGGATGAGTGTTCAAAGCCGGAACCCGGTAAAAATTCTTAATCCCGGACTCTTCGGCTAATTCCCGATACTCCATATCAATTTCTTGGAGAGTTTCGATATGTTCGGATACAAAACTAATCGGTACAACCAATAAATCCTCGACCCCTTGCTGTGCTAATTCAGGGATAGCCTCTTCGGTGTAAGGTTTTAGCCATTCCACCGGACCAACGCGGCTTTGATAGGCCAGGGTGTGGGGGTTAGGGCGGTTAAGAGTTTTCATAATCAACTCAGTACACCTTTCAATCTCAGCCTGATAGGGGTCTCCGGCTTCCTCAACATATTTAAGGGGGACTCCGTGGGCGCTGAAGAAAATATGGACTTGATCAGGGTTAGGACAGTGATCAAGTTCCTGGGCGATTAGTTGCGCCATAGCTTGTAAATATCCCGATCGCTGATACCAGGAGGGAACCACTGTATAATCAATTTTTTGTAGTTCCGGGTCATCTTCCCAAATCCTCTCAAGCAGCCTAAAACTAGAACCACTGGTGCTAATGGAAAATTGCGGATATAGGGGGAGAATCACTAATTCGTCAATGCGATCGCGCTTAATTTTAGCCAATGCTTCCTCGGTAAAGGGATGCCAGTAGCGCATTCCCACATATACCTGAGCATTATTACCTTTTTCCCCAAGTTTTTCTTCCAGGGCGACCGCCTGTTCTTCGGTAATCCTTCGCAGTGGAGACCCACCCCCAATTTCTTTATAATTTTCCTGGGATTTTGTGTGGCGCATGGTGGCAATCATCCAGGCTAGAGGTTTTTGCAGCCAAGTAAATGGCAGCCGGATAATTTCTGGATCGGAAAATAGATTGTACAGAAAGGGGCGGACATCCTCTAATTGTTCAGGTCCGCCTAGATTCAATAGTAAGACTCCAACTCTTCCCATGGCGCTTAACAGGTTCCCAGACTCTAATTATTGTTACCCATTTTAACAAAATAATATATCAATAGGATCAAAGTCTATAGCAGAAGTTAAGGATTTTTGATTGATGGCAACATTTCTGAGACCGTTAAGCTATCGCTATCAGTGGCTGTATGATGGGATTTCCGCCGTGGCTGCTTTGGCTGTAGGTGGTGAAAGTCGGTTTCGCCGCCTCGCCCTAGAGGGTTTGTCTATCACCCCAGAAACGCGGGTGTTAGATTTGTGTTGTGGCAGCGGACAGGCTACCCAGATTATCGCACAATACTCGCAACAAGTCACGGGTTTGGACGCATCAAGGCGATCGCTTTCTAGGGCCAGGGCTAATGTCCCCACCGCTGAGTATGTGGAAGCCTTTGCCGAAAATATGCCTTTTGAGGACTGTAGTTTTGATTTAGTCCATACTAGCGCCGCCCTCCATGAGATGGCCCCCGACCAGTTACAACAAATTTTAAGGGAGGTTTACCGGGTACTCAAGCCAGGGGGTATATTTACTCTGGTGGATTTCCATAAACCGACTAATCCCATATTTTGGCCGGGTGTGGCGATGTTTCTATGGTTGTTTGAAACGGAAACCGCTTGGGAGTTAATTGATACCGACTTAAAAGGCTTACTGACTTCTATGGGGTTTCAAGTGGATCTTTCCTCACCCATGGCGGACCGGACTGCTTTTCGTCTCTATGCTGGGGGGAGTTTACAAGTTATTCAGGCCCAAAAGCCTAGTTGACTGACAGAAGTTTAAGTTTTTGGAGCAAGTTTTAACAAATATGTGGAAATATTAAGGATTGCTACATTTTGAGGCAGTTGCGAAAATTTTGTGATAAAAACTTGGACTTAAAGATAGTAAAATTTGTCAATTCTGCTGAAGTTTAAACCTTAGATTAGGAGAAGTCCATTGATTTACTCAACTTTAATTGCAGCGGCTCCTAGCACTTTACCCTGGAGTCCCAATGTTGCCATTGTGATGATTGTTTGTAATGTTTTGGCGATCGCTATTGGTAAATTCACCATTAAACAACAAAACGTAGGCGCACCCACCCCCATTGCTGGTATGAGTGCTGGTGCTGTAGTTGGAAGTGCTTGCTTAGGTCATATCCTGGGTGCTGGTGTAATTCTGGGACTGGCTAACGTCGGTGGACTTTAAAAGTTAGATTTGGCACTGATTGTCAAGGGTTTTTATACCTTCTTTCCTCAGTCTAAATTAGACCAGGAAAGGAGGTTTTATTTATGGGAGATTAATTATGATAATCTCCCCCAGAACCATAGCACCAAGCATCAACCCAGCGATGAATATAATACTGTTGTTGAGCAGATAATTTTTGAGTGAGAGGGTTCAGAGACTTTCCGAGAGGGTACAGTAGACTATAGCTGGCTAAATTCAAATAGTGAATAGTCCAATCAACTAAATTTCCTAACCCCACCTGGGGAATCACTTTTAAGACAATAGCAGGGTGTAGAATTCCGGTAGTAAATAAAGTTTTAGCTAAGGCGGGAAATTGAATAACATCTTGTAAAAAAGGTTTAAGCACTGGTTCCCCCAAACGTTCCATATCCTGAAATACGGCGGCGAGAAGTTGATTAATACTATGACTATTAATGGTTTTATCCATCGGGACACTCATAGATTTTTGAAATAACCAAGTCACCGACAAACTGGGTTGATAGGGTTGTAACAAAGCCAGAGATTTACTATCCAAAATATTAGCTTTCAATGCTTCATCAATACCGTTAGTTAAGCGATTCAGATGGCGTACCATTGCGCCAAAACCACCAAAACTTAAAGGGGACTGGCTACCGCTACTATCACCAATGGGGATAATAGAATTCCAGGGAGTTGCTAGGGGACTCTGGCGATAACAGGGGAAAAAACCAAATAAGGCTCGTTTAAAATTTAACTGGGATAATTCCACATTTTGATATTGAGGAAGTAGGGTTAAATAATCCTCAAAAAAGTCTGTTAAACTGGGTCTAGCTGGGTGTGCATCAAGATAACTAAACATATAGGTAGTGCGTCCGTCTCGGGCTGGGAAAGCCTCCCAAAAATACTGACATTGATTTTGCACAGGAGTAAAAGAAGCGAATATATCTCCGGTTTCATTGCTAGGATATCCGGTGGCGCAAGTCCCGACCACTAAACAAACAGCATCAGGAGTTTTTCCCTGTCTGGCTTGTTTGATAATGGGGGAAAAGTGACCCATTGCATCTAGTAATAGTCGGCTGGTTAAAGTTTGATTGACTCCGGTTTCTACGGTAACTCCATTGGGGTGAATGGTGGCGGCTTGGTAGGGGGTATTTTCTAAGAGTTGACCGCCAGCTTCTAAAAACCGGGTTTTGATGGTTTCTAGCAAATAAACTGGGTCAACACCAATATTAAGAACATCTCTAACCCAGATATCGGGAATGTCAGGAAAGCTAATTCTAGCGGGGTTATATTCAGTGGCGATCGCTTTTTCTAATTCTTCTGGAGAGAGTAAATTTAATTGCTCAAATACCTGAAGTTCATGGCGGGAAATATTCCATTCTTGTTCTCGTCCCCTCAATTGTCCGCGTTCACAGACGGCGACGCGCCATCCTTTTTTGGCTAAGGTCGCACCGATAATAATTCCTAATGTTCCCCCACAAACTATGACATCATAATCAATTTGGTTAAGGGGTTGATCGGTTTCTGTGACGGTTTCTGGTATGGGTAGGCTATGGTTTTTGATAGCTTCCCAAAGGCGATCGGCGTTTTGTAGTCCGGTGAGAGGGTTTCCCGGAATTTGCGACAGAATTTGTTGAGTCAGAGACATGGCGTTTACAAGTTATCTTCAAGTTTGATAATACACTGGGAATAATTATTCATATTCTAACTCTATTCTGCGATAATTTCTTCCATAGTTCTGAAAAAGCGATCGCCATAACTAGAAGCAGCACGAACTTTGTTAATGTCTATGATTTCTCAAAGCTGGCAACCATGAGCAATTTTCTGATATTTGCCTTTTTGGGTATGACGAGTTGCTTCATTGAGAATAGTTGGTAATCTGTCCTTGGCTATGATTTCCACATTAGAATTTTCAGGGATTAAGTTTTTTCTAAATCCGTTTCCGTAGAACTTAATTAAGGCATCAATATCAGCAATAAACCAAGCATCCATTGCTTGTACCATAAGATGACAGTAGCGATCGCTAACTTGGGCATCATTCCAGTGATCTCGATTTCTTAAATGTTGCCATGGGTTGTTATTGGTGACAGGTGCTTCTGAGTCAACTAATAAAATATTGCAACAATTCGGATGATCTACTAAAGCCTTGGTAAAACATTCATAGGCATTATTCCGCGAGCCACAGATAATTATATTCCATTTGATCCGGCGAACACGAACCTTTTTTACCAAGTCTCTAAAGCACTGATTAAAACTACTTCTAAGTCGAGCTTTAGTATTTTTACTATCTCCCCCACCTTCAATATAAATGCGAATTTCCTTTACCATCGATTTCCCCCAATTTCACCCATTCTCCATAAGTCTCCCAGAGTGTAGTTTTCCAGCCATTTTTTGAGTTTATCGGCTTCCAATCGACGAATAAAACTTCCACTTTCATGGCGATCGCATACTAATACTGACTCCGGCGGAAGTGCTGATATTAAAGCATCAGAATGGGTTGTAACAATCAGTTGAGTTCTTTCTGAGGCGGATATTAGCATTTCAGCAATCATTGGGAGTATATCAGGATGTAAACCTATTTCGGGTTCTTCTATACATAAAATCGGTCCTGGTGTCGGATCAAGTAGTAAAGCCATTAAAAATAAATAACGCAGTGTACCATCAGAAAGACGAGTAGCTGGGATCGGCTGAATTAAATCTTTTTCGCGAATAAATATCTGGACTGTACCACCATAAATTTTGATGATCAGTTCCTCGGCTTCTTCGTAAAATTTTTGTAAATTCTCGATAATTTCCCGACTTCCCAATTGATATTGTAAGTTATTTAACACCAATCCCAGGTTACTAATATCTTCTAATATTGAGTGGGAAGGTAAATCAGTTTGTTGAGCCAATCTGGGTTCAGAATATCTGCCAATTTGCCAGTTACGATATAGATTAATCTGTGCAAATTGAGCAGCCAGATAACTTAACTGAGGATACATATCTGGATCTTTTCTTTGGGATAAAACTGATTGTTCGGGACTCAGAGTTTCTCGACGTAAGGCTCTTTTTTTGTATCCATCAACTTCGGTAGCCTCATTGATAACTGGACGACCCCCTTGATAACGATAAAAAAAATATGGTTCATTTTCTCCTGGATAAGGCTGTTCATTTTCGATTGCTTCATCAATGATTTCTAACCTCTGACCAGTTTCGGTAAAACTGATTCTGTAGCGCAGATTCATTGAACCTTCTAGGGGTGCAATAGTTGCGTCAATTTCGGCTATAGGAATTTTTTGGGTTCCTTTCCACAGGAAATCACTAATTCCTCCTCCTTGACGAATGGGAGTAGTTAAATCTGTAGGAGTGGCTTTTAAAATCCCCAAGGCTTCGATTAAATTAGATTTACCGGAAGCGTTACGACCGATTAATACATTTAAAGGCTCTAATTTAAGCGGTTCTGTATCACTCCCGTAGGAGAGCAAGTTTCGCAACTTTAGACTATGAATAAACTGGGACACCATTAAATTTTTAAATAGGTAAATAGGTAAATAGGTCTAATCTAATATAACACAAATCCCGGCTCATGGTCAATTTTGACAGAGAGATTACTGTAGCCATACTATAGCCATCCTCCAAGATTGGCAGCCTAGCCGGGGTATATGGTAAAATAGTAAGTAGTCTAAATGATGTCTTTTTGCTTCTGAATAATCGCAGTTAATCCCCAATAAATCAATAAATGTAACCCCAATATACCCCAATTTAATAATAAATTTTCCCAGGTGGGTTCATAAACTGATGATAACTCAAAGGGTTGGGGAATAATTGTGCCATCAGGGAGGGTTACGGGTGGGGGAATTAGGGAATTTATATCGACCAGGGAACCATAAGCACCCATAGACCAGCGACTGACCATTAACCAAGAAACTACTCGGCTAATTCCTGACATTTGAAATAATACCCCAGAAAAAATAATTTGTGGTAATAATAGCAGGGGTAATGCACTATTAGCCTGGGCGCTATTTTGCACATAAGCGGATACTAACACACCTAAACCCATGGCTGATATGAGGGTCAAAAAGGTGGTAATACTTACCCCTAAAATCCATGGGAATAAAGGGGTTGATGGAGATTGAAAGCAGATGGCAATTATCCCTACCATGAACAGGGTTTGTAAAAGGGCCAATCCTGATAAGACAATGAATTTGGATCCTAAATAAGAAACAATCCGTAAATTTACTAACCTTTCGCGGGTATAAATAGCGGTTTCTTTCACTAATTCTTGCAGAGAACTAGATAAACCCACCCAGATAGAGGCACAGGTAAAAACAAATAACACTTGTCGCGCTAAAGATGCTAAACTGATGTCAGCATCTCCCAGAAAGGGGTCTCGATCGCCTATAGCTAACCTAATCAATAAAATTCCCACAGGCGCGGTTAGCAAATTCAGTAATAAATTAAACGGATCTCGCTTAATAAGCCGCCAATAGCGTTGAGTTAAAATTGATAATTGTTGGGGAATATTGGCGAGTTTTTGCGTGGCAGGTTGCCGCTGTTTTTCGGGTGTTTCTCCCCCAGTTAGATGATTAACTACATAATTCTGAAATTGGGGAGATTTGCGAAACCGTAAAGACCAATCTTGAGCGATCGCTTCTCCCTCTTCCAACAAATTATAAATATCGGCAAAATCTCCCGTATCTAAATCAAAAAACTCGAAGGCTTCCCCTGGGGGTCCAAAATAACATAACCTTCCTCCCCTTCCTAAAAACACGACTCGATCGCACATCATCATATTGGCGGTGGCGTGGGTAACTAAAATCACTGTCCGTCCTTGGTTAGCCAAACGACGCAACAATTCCATCATCTTTTTATCCAACCCCGGATCAAGTCCTGATGTCGGTTCATCAAGAAAAAATAACTTAGGATCCGCTAACAATTCCACCCCGATACTAACCCGTTTTCGTTGTCCGCCGCTAAGTTGCGACACCATGACATCACGGCGATCGAGCATTTCTATTTCATAGAGAGTTTTAGTAACTGTGGCTTCAATATCTGCGTCTGGGGGTAAGCGTAATTTAGCCGCATAGGTGAGAACTTCTCCTACCGTTAAGTGGCGATGAATAATATCATCCTGGGGAACATAACCTATTTGATGACGATAGAGATTAAAGTTTTGTTGTAATTCGTCACCATTCAAATAAACGGAACCCTTAGTAGTCGGACTCAGACCCAATAACGTTCGCATTAGGGTAGATTTTCCTGCACCACTCCCCCCCACTAATGCTACAAATTGTCCGGGTTCAATGGCGAAGGTTAAATCACTTAATAATACCTTCGATTTCCCTCGTCGATCGCGCACTAATCGCAGCAATCTTTGAGCATCTAATCTAATGCGATCGCCTAAATCCATGATTTCTAAATTATCCCCCTGACGCATCAGGGTAAACGGACCGATTCTGATGGTATCGCCATCTAGCAATCGCGTAGCTTTCTCGATTCTTTTACCATTAACAAATATGCCGTTAGCACTATAATCATTTAAAATATAATGACCCGTGTCTAATGGTTCAATAATCCCATGACATCGTGATACAATAGGGGAATCTAACTGTACTGTCGCGGTGGAGTCTCTACCTAACATCACCGATCGCTCTTTTAAAGAGATAGCCGGAATGGCTGAATAGGGGGAGGTGCTGGGATTATTGGGGTCAAAGTAGCGCAACCTAATCTGATTTTTGGGATTCTGACCGATGGTAATTTCCACCCCACTATGTAGTCGATAGCCTTCCTTAACTGTAATTCTAGTATGGTTGACAAACAGACCATTAGTGCTGGGTTGCTGTCCGTCTCCGTCAAAAATATGGTAGGTGTCTCCGATTTGGCGTAGCATTAGATGACCGGAGGAAATCACCAGCCAGGTTTCGGGAACTACTAAATCAGCGCGGCTGCGATCGCGCCCCAAAATATGCTGATTTTGGGTCAATTCAAAGGTGATAATTTGTCCCTGATTGTTTAATTCTAAATAGGGGGACTTCTTAGATAAGTTGGACTTCCCATTTAAACGCGTCATCCCTACACCTCCCAAATCCTATCAGGTCAGCATAGCAAATATATGCACCTGTTGAGTTAACAGACCAGGGACTATGGACAGGGGACTAGGGACTAGGGACAATTAAAAATCCCCCTGAATTAGGGGGACCGAAGGAAGTAGCCGAGGGTTGAATCAGTTGGATAATTTTAGTAATCTGGGGTAATATCCCCAAGAATTGATAGGGTTTTATCAAAATTTTCTTCACCAATAGAGAAGTTTATGCTATATGAATATATGACAGTTGTCGGCGATTTTCAATAGCATCAATTTGGGACTTAATCCACTCCAAATCAGGAGAAATAATTTGTTCACCTGTTAAGTGGTCGTAGGCTTCCCAACTGCCATTAACATCGGCATCATACCAGATAAACCAGTCGCGATAAAGTTCGCCTTCGTCAATATCTGGACACAAGGCCAGCCAATCATCTCCAGTAAAGTGATCAACCTCATCGGCAATTAGATATAGCCAAGAATTGGATTCAACATCGGAGGTAGTAGGGGAAAAAATGGTAGATGTCATCGTTTTTTGTGTGAACTCGATAACTGTAATATACCCAGTGTCTGATTAACTTTGGGATAGTGTATGTGACAGTATTTGAACTGTGACAGTTCCCAAAACCATCAAATTTAGATCTGTAGTAGTCACCCAAAACCAGAAAGACTGGCATAATAACTGAGATGTCAACCTAGGTGTTTGGCGACCTTTCAACTGTCATGACCATTGTTTAACTCTGAGGTTTCTGGCCACTTCAAGCCGCTTGTGCTTGAGTTTTTTTTTCCTCAGACTTGATCACGATCCATTTGCCACTTATGGGGTCACGGTAAGTGGTGAATGGATTAGACTTTAGTTTTTTGTAACCAATTTGAGTATCCATCTGCTTAATTCTGATCAAATCGCCCTCAGTCTTTACAGATCAGGGGCGGGAGGACTAGAGGGTTAGAGTTGGGTTGAAATCGGTATGAACTCTAAAAACTATGCCCTGTATGTTCATTATTGTGGGAAACATCTCTTATTTCAGTGATACTATGCCCTTGTTCAGGTGAAATTGATCAGATATGATTGTGATATGAAACACCTAGGACTTGTGATCTTGAATCCGTGATTTTTCGGAGGCTATACTGTCCCGGTGAGGGTAGACTCGGTAACTAATTGACGATTTGCCAGAAAAAGGTTTTATGATGTGGTAAAAGCTGATTTTGAGGATATGATGCACAAAAGAATCGAAGTTTTAGCTACCCGCGACCAAATAGTCGAGCGATCGCCAGAAATCATCCTCAGCAAAATGGAGGCGGCGATTCAAAGCCGAAATCGGTTTACCATAGCCTTAGCTGGGGGAGGGACTCCCAAACCCGTTTATGAGGCCTTAGCCAAACAAGATCTACCCCTAGACCAGATCCATATTTTCTGGGGAGATGAACGCTATGTACCCCCAGACCACCCAGATAGTAACCAAAAAATGGCTCGCAGTGCTTGGTTAGATCGGGTAAACTTCCCAGAGTCTAACATTCATCCTATGCCCACAGGTAGTGGCAATCCCCAAGTAGACGCAGAAAAGCACGATCGCCAAATTCGAGAATTTTTTGGGGTGGCTCCCGGAGAATTTCCCAGATTTGATATGATATTGTTGGGAATGGGGGATGATGCCCATACAGCCTCTCTGTTTCCTTTTACAGATGCACTACAAGTGTGCGATCGCCTAGTAACAGTTGGCAATAAAGACGGTGAACCTCGCATCACCTTCACCATTCCCCTAATCAATCAAGCTGATTGTGTCGTCTTCCTGGTAGCCGGGGCTAGTAAGCGATCGGCTTTGGCTGAAGTTTTTGCACCCACAGGGGATGCAAACGCCTACCCCAGTCGCTTCATTCAACCCCAGGGTGAACTTTGGTGGCTACTTGATGCGGCGGCGGGAGAAGAAATCCAGAAAAGCTGAGATTTTAGAGACTGATGCTAGGTTAGGATCTAATTGTTAGCTATGGTGCGATCGCTTTCGATAGCGTAAGGAGAACTCTATGATTGTCTGTCCAAACTGTAATCATCAGAACCCAGAGGGCGCAACTCAGTGCGAATCTTGTTATACTCCCCTTCCCACGACCACCAGTTGTCCCAATTGTGGCGCAACAGTCCAAGCCGATGCTTCTTTCTGCGGTCAGTGTGGTTATAATTTGCTACCGACCCCAGGCGGTGAAGAAAACCAGAACCCTGATTTAATTCCGACAGTAGTTCCGCCGCTACCAGATTTGGTACTTCCTGACCCCTTACCAGATGAAGAGGTCCCCACAGTAGCATCTGGTTCTAATTCGGCTGTGAATTTACAAAAATCAGGTCCCTCACCCGTTGCTAGTCCTAGTCCATCTTTCCCGCCACCTCAGCCAGACCCAGACCCAGACCCAGACCCAGACCCAGACCCAGTACAACCCCCAACTCAGTCAACAACAGTCCCCACCACAGCCATACCCCTACCATCCTCACCCCCCCCAGCAGCAGTGGTGAGCGCGGGAACTCACGCCACCCAACTTCAGCAACAAACTGCTAAATTGATTCATGTTCAAAGTACAACTCCGCTAGAAATCCCCCAAAACTTACCCGTGATTCATATTGGTAAACCTAATGATCTAGTTCCCCCGGATATAGATGTTTCTGGGTTTACTAATGCGGAAATCGTTTCGCGAACCCATGCTAATATTCGCCTAGAAGGCGATGCCTATTATATTGAGGATGTGGGTAGTTCTAACGGAACATATATTAACAATATTCCTCTGCCAAAAGGAAACCGTCATCGGTTGCGACCAGGCGATCGCATCGCTTTAGGTAAAGGGGATCTGGTGTCGTTTATTTTTCAGTTGTCCTAAGACCTGACCCGTCAATTGCCAGCCACTCAAAACTCACTGGAAACCGGGATGATTTTTAACACATTGGCTGTGCTTTGTCAACAATTATGTTACAATTAATAATGGCTGTAACTGTAAAAGGAAAAATTGGCTATGAACGCTAAGAAAGGAATCATCAAACGTAGTGACCTAATCGGTCGCCTAGTCCTCGATCGCCAAAGTGTCGAACAATTAGGCCACATCGAAGAAAGAGCAGCAGATCTGAACTCCAACCAAGTGATAGGCTTCACTACCAAGTCAGGAATGTTACCAGTGGGAGGCAAAAAACGGGCATTTAGTTGGCAACAAATTGAGACTATTGGGGTCGATGCTGTTCTGGTGAATAAATCCTCAGATGAGGGCAATTTTATATTGCCAGAAAATGCTGATTCTAGCATTAATCATGAAGTGTGGACTAATGCTGGTAAAAAAGTGGGGGTTCTGGTTGACTATCTAATTAAAAATGATACGGGTACAGTGACTAATTATTTGTTCAAAACTGATGGTGGTTTGCGAGGCATTTTACAGGGAGTCTATATTATGCCAGCATCAGCCATGACCAGTGCGGGTAGTAAGCGAGTAATTGTGTCAGAATCAATGGTTGAAAATCCGCCCCAGTATACAGAAGGCTTAGATCAAAAAATTCGTCAGGCGGCGGAATTTTTACAGGAGGATTTGGAAAGGACTCTCAGCGACCTGGAAGGCTTAAAACAAGAAGCCCAAAAGTTATCTAAATCATTGGAAAGGGTGGCTGATCAAGATGATCGCGAAGATGATAGCGAAAAAGTTGGCTCTAAGGATTCAAGCCAGCCACAATAGATGAATCAGATTAATAAGTAGGTGATCCAAATGCCTCCCATGACCATATATAAGGCTTAGTCTTGATTTTGGGAAACTTACTTATTTGATATTAAAGCTGTCTGTAGTCATTGATTACACCTATGATGACCAGTGAAAAACTTAGCAGAAAAGGCTCAAAATCTGCTCTGCTAATCACACTATAACTTATAGGTGGGTTATCTATCCTTCACCAGTTTGTTGTATATTTTTGCCTATTAAATTTTGGTGTGATTACTCTCATCCTGCTTCATTCTAGCCGACCTATTCCTTTGCATCGTTGGACTTTTGAGGATAAACCGATCTTGCGTATTGGTCGCTCGAAAGATAATGATGTTACTATTGGTAGTGCCGTGGTTTCAAGACATCATCTGGAATTGTGGAATAAAACCTCTGGATGGGAATTAGTCAATTTTGGTGCTAATGGCACTTATGTTAATAATCAGATGGTTAACAAGAGGCGAATTGTAGATGGTATGGTAGTCCGTTTAGGACATACCGGACCCCGGCTTTTAATTCGCTTAAAACCTGTTAATGATATTCAACTCAACAAGCAATTAGATATCCCCGATTTAGAAGATTTAGCAGCCAATGATATCACCGAATCCGACCCAGGTCATACCACCCGGATCGAGTTTGATGATGATGATGATGATTAAACATTCAGGGAATTTAACTAGCTTTAATCTGGTCAAATCACGATCGCGATCGCCTTTTTTTAATCCCATATTGAGCAGCTTTGAAGGCTAAATAAGCCATCAGGCTACTGATAGCGATCGCACTCAAAAACGGATGGGGATATTTGCCAAATTCTGCTTCCCAGGGAAAGGTCATCCGTTGCTGTTCAAATAACAATCCGCTACAGGAAGCAACGATCGCACCCCCAGCAATTCCTACCCCCAACGCCTGAATGTGATCCTCTAGTTGTTGCTGCTTTTCTTGTATGTGGCGATCGCGTTCCGCTTGGTCAATTTCTACTAATCCCCGAATCGTCGCAATCGCTTGATTAAGTAGGTTGGAACCGGGGTTAAAATAGTTTAAATCCGCGCGGATTTGTTCCTGAAAGGCGATCGCTTCCTTTTCGTAAAATAACCGCCAATCTTTTAGGGTGGTGTCCGCTAGTTGTTCCATGCGTTCTAACGTCGTTTGATAGTTTTTGCTATTGATGGCGATCGTATTGCGCGCATATTCCATATTTCGCAGTTGTTGAGAATAGTTGAGGGAAGTCGCCAGCAGCGTTTTTAACGTGATTTTCAACTTTTGCAATTCGGCGGCGGACAGCGTTTCCGTTTTTTCCCGATTCAGATAGTTTTGATGTAACTCACTTAATTGGATTTCATTTTCCGTCACAATGCGATCGGCGCGATCGTAATAAATCCGACTATCTTGAAAACTTTTGGCGATTTTGTGATAATATAGTAGTAATTCCGGCAATTCCCAATAACACTTTTGCAGGATTACAGTTGGCTGTTCTTCAAATAGAAACCAAGTCAATAAATGACCGTAGGGATTTTCCTGTAAATCCGCCTTCGGACTACCGTACTCGTAGAGATATCCCCCCAGCAGATTATAAGCGCGATAGAGACGGGGTAAATTTTCGCCATTTTCCAGGTGAAAAAACTTAATCCAGCCCTCTCTAGCCAAGGGTTCCAAGTCGCGGATATGCTCCGGTTTTGTCGTGTTTAAATAGGCACTTAATAACAGAGTTTGCCCTAAATTAGCAGCCGATTCCGGTTCCGGTTTAAAGCAATTCTCCGGGTTAAATTTAGCTAAATCCGCCAGTTGATATTCATCTTGTCCGGGGTTTTCCGGTTGGTAAATATTCAGATTTAGGGCATAACTATCATGGAGACATTGAGGATAAATAAACCCTTCCAAATCCTGTTTGGTGGTAAAAAATTTGATAGCTCTTTTATCATCAGCCCCCACGAGCAAATCGAAATTTTTGGAGGGTTCATCTAACCGAATATCTAGCGGTAAGTCTACCTTGAACTTGTTAAAAATACTGCCATATTTTGCCCGCACCCATTGGGGGTTAATGTCGTCTAAAGTTTGGGCGGGGGTATCATCATTTGATGTCACTAACCCTCGATGATATTGATAGGCGAACCAATATAAACTAGGGGCATAGTGCGAAACGTTTAGGAGTCAAATAAGGCTGCAATGCCGAAATAACCTCCTG
>NZ_JARPLU010000280.1:0-3894 GCF_032349615.1 Limnospira sp. PMC 1279.21
TGGCATGGTCTGGGGTTTGACCGTATACTCATTATTGAGTTGCGAATCTTTGGGGTATTGTACGTTATTGTCCTAAGATGTCAAGCAAATCTTGGATTAAATTCTGGCTCTAAAATTCCAACAAGGCAAAGTGATTTAAAATCTTATGTATCCACAGCTATCATTATTATCGAATCCAGCGGTAGCAGCGATCGCTATTAATACCCTACTATTGGGAATTGTCGCCCTACTACCCAAAAAACTCTTAACCCCCTCTGGTATTGTACACGCTTGGATTTTAGGCGTGTTAGTCTGGGTAAGTCTCCAAGGACCCGGATATATGGTGGTGGGGTTTTATTTCGTGATCGGATCAGCAGTGACCCGCATTGGGATGGCTGAAAAAGAGGCGGCGGGTATAGCCGAAAAGCGATCGGGTGCTAGGGGACCGGAAAATGTCTGGGGATCTGCCTTAACTGCGGCGCTTTGTGCTTTGGGAATTTGGGGGTTAAGGGGGCTGATGGTTGATAGTCCCATAACTGCGATCGCCACACCTTTACTGATGTTGGGATATGTTGCCAGTTTCAGCACTAAACTCTCTGATACCTGTGCCTCAGAGGTCGGTAAAGCCTATGGAAAACGAACTTTCTTAATTACTACCATGCAGCCAGTGCCGCGCGGTACAGAGGGCGCTATCAGCCTAGAAGGAACTGTGGCTGGTGTGGTAGCATCCCTAGCCATGGCTATGGTGGGCTGGTCAGTGGGTTTAATTGATGCCATGGGGCTGTTATGGTGTATAATAGCAGCGTTTGTCGCTACTAACCTAGAAAGCCTGATCGGAGCCACTTGGCAAAATCAGGTGGGGTGGCTCACCAATGAAGTCGTCAATTTTATCAATACCCTAATCGGGGCGATCGTTGCTATCGTGTTAGCAGTTGTCTATTTTCAACTCCCGATTCACTTTTAAACCCCCAGATTAGCTCAGTATTAGCATACCCAAATCCCAGATCATTGCTATATTAGGGGTAGACCTCATCTGGGGTGTATACTCCAGTTAGATTAACAACCACGTTCAAATTACTTTTACCTATGTCTCAACCATTTTTGACCATTAATGATAACGACTCTCTTACCCTGAGTCAATCATTACAATATCTCCAAAATTCCGGCAAGTTGCAGGATTTTCTGGCTAATATTCTCAGGCAATATGTAATTGATAAAGAACTGCAATCTCGGGATGAAGTTAACTCCAATGCAGCCGCCATTGAGCAAGCCGTGATTAATTTCCGCCTGGAACGTAATCTCAGCGACCCCCAAGCCTTCCAAACTTGGCTCGATGAAAACCGCTTGACCTATAAAAGTTTTCATGACCAGGTTTCTAATGGGTTTAAACGAGAAACTCTCAAACTCGCAGTAGTTAAAGAGAATTTGGAGGAATATTTCCAAGAACGCAAACCGTTTTTAGATTCCGTAGTCCTGTCACGAATTGTGGTTGATGACTATGAAATGGCTGAAAGTTTAAAAAGCAAAATTGCCTCGGGAGAAGGAAGTTTTGAAGCCTTAGCGCGGGAATATTCTCTCACCACAGAACGCCGGGTTAATGGCATGATGGGAGCCGTAAGTAAAGCCACATTACCAGATACCTTAAAATCTACCATTGAAGGGGCTAAGGTGGGTCAAATTATCGGACCTTTTGAAGTCGAAGGGCGCTGGTGTTTGTTCAGAATTGAAGAATTTATCGACGTGACTTTGGAAACCAAAGGCATTAAAAAACAGTTGCAGGATGAATTGTTCGATCGCTGGATGAATGAACAACTAAAAACCCTGACTGTGAAAATGCAAATTGGTGATTAATTTAGGGCTGTGGGAAAGCCCTTTGCAGTTGTTCAGGAGTCAACTCCTCCAAAATGGTCATCTGAAACAGGCTGGAACCTATAGTATTTAGATAAGCGTCATTTAAGTAATTGCGGTTATCTAACTCTCGGCGAATATGTAGGTTAAAAAACGTCAGGCTGAGTGCTTTTAAATAGGGATAAGCGAAGTTGGGGTCAGGACCAATAATTTCTGGGGGGATGGGTAATTGTCCCCCCTCTTCTTGTAAAAAGGAGAAGTGAGTCCCTCCCTCAAATAACACTAGGATGTTGTCAGAGTTGGTTAACCAGGTGAAAGGCTCAATTTGTTCTGCAATGGCTGGGGTAATATAATCATTGGTTCCTGATACGATCGCCACTGGGATATTAATAGCAGCCATTCCCCTTTCACCAAAAACTAAGCTGCTAAAGGGATTAATAGCGATCGCTGCTTTAATTCTAGGGTCCCGAAAGTTCTGACGTTCTAAAGCCACTTCCAAAGCTCGACATTGGAGGATAATTGATAAATTGAGGGTAATGCGCCGATTGGGAAGATCAGGACAATACTGGCTCAGTATCTGGGGGTTCAATTTCGCTCCCGCTAAGGCTAACACCGTATACCCCCCAAAAGATTGACCAACTACGCCAACATTTTGCAAATCTAGCCTTTCTCGCCAAAATGGGTCAGAAGCTGATTTTTGTTCCAGTAAGTCTAGTAAATAACTAATATCTGTGGGGCGCGCGGCAAATTCTGAAGGGTTAGGAGGTTCCTCGAAACCTTGTAAAAATCCTTCAAAACGATTAGCACTGGTGGCGATATGTTCGGGAATGGCTACCGCAAAACCATGGGAGGCGAGATGTTCGGCTAAATAGCTAAAGGTTTTTGGGTCTGACCCTAACCCGTGGGAAATAATAATTAGGGGGGCGGGTCTGTCTATATTTTCCGGTAAGTATAAAAACAGTGGCGAAGGGCGATCGCGATTAGGATTGAAAAATACTACCTCTGCTTCTGTCCAGCTATAGGGTCCCATAGTCCGGGGGTTAGGAATGGTGAATCTTTGTTGCGGTCTCCGGTTAGCACTATTTTCCGCCGACCTCTGCTGTGAGATTTGCTCGATAATTGTCTGATCTCTAAATAACACCTGAGTTGTTTCGTTGATCAAA
This sequence comes from Limnospira sp. PMC 1279.21, assembly GCF_032349615.1. Taxonomy (NCBI): domain Bacteria; kingdom Bacillati; phylum Cyanobacteriota; class Cyanophyceae; order Oscillatoriales; family Sirenicapillariaceae; genus Limnospira; species Limnospira sp. PMC 1279.21. The sequence continues at coordinate 2,991 of NZ_JARPLU010000280.1, forward strand.
TCGATACTAAAATCTAAATCAATGCGAATTTGAGGGTCAGGAAACTCCTGGAGAATACCCATAATCGTTAGACCTTCTGGACGTTTAGAGGCTTGAGCGATCGCTGTTTTTAGAGCCATATAACCATTTTCGCCGTCTCCAGTATTCACCACTCTACCCATGCGCCGCAAAATGGTTTCTCCTGTTGGCGAATTTAAAAACCGATCTATACTCCAAGGACTCGCTTCAAAAGGGGATTTTAAACCTCTTCTTAATCCTTCCGGGTCTTCGATATTCAGTAAATAACCATACACAAATAAAAGCGGTGTACTCTCCCCAGACTCGACAAATTTTTCCAGTTCAGCTATGGAAATTGAGGTGTTTGCTATACCATAGGATATGATCATCTCCTCCGCGCTGTGAGCGGGGCTTACTGATGCGATCGCACTCAAAATTGCAGAAGATAAACCCACCCCAAATATTTGCCATACAGACGAAAACCATTTACCAGCCACAGCCATAAATTCCAATTAATCCATAATCTAATAACTTTCGCTAATATATCAACCCGAATCGATTTAAATTTTAAAGTATTGTTAAGAATTGATACATTTTTATTGATAATGCCTCGCAAATAGTTGACGAGATTATGGGGGTTGTGGTATCCTCCAATAAATCGTTACCAAGGGCTTATTGTGTCCTTATCCGAAAATAAAGCCTACAACCCTGATTCTATCATAATCCAGAATATTACAGCCTGTTCAGAAATCATCTGATCACCTCTCAAAGTCCCTCTCCCTTTCTGGGAGAGAGGTGTAGGGTGAGGGCAATGTATTACAAAGTCCCTCTCCCTTTCTGGGAGAGGGATTTAGGGTGAGGGCAATGTATTACAAAGTCCCTCTCCCTTTCTGGGAGAGAGGTGTAA
>NZ_JARPLU010000281.1:0-3891 GCF_032349615.1 Limnospira sp. PMC 1279.21
TAGGAGGTTATTTCAGGCATTGCAGCCTTATTTGACTCCTAAACGTCTCGCACCACCAACAAGATTATGATACCATTGAAGCCTATTTTATTCCTAAAATAAACGCGCCCAAGGTCAAGTCCCGAGATGCGATCGCCGATACGTTTTTATTGGCATGGAGCCTTTGTCCCCATGAAAATCCCTCGGACCTGTGGCATCATGTCCTGTACCGAATTTACCTCCGCACTAAGCAAGGGACAAATCCCCAACAAAGTTGGGTGAGAACTTCCGGTGAAGCTTTCGATCTAGCATTATCCCAAAAATACAATCCCATTTTACGCAATCACGGCATCAAATTAACGCCTTTATTTTCCAAAAAAGACAAAAAAGAGACATTAGAGCGCATGGGAATTTCCGATTTAGTTGGCTCTAGTAAAATTGATATAGCCATTGAAAAGTAGGGTGAAACGAGAGGACTATTACCGAATGGATATGGCATCATCGGTGGCATTCACGCTAAAGTTAGCTTGGCTGAAAGAGTATCGGATGATATTCCGGCCAGTCGAATTATGATGCAATATGGGTTTCTGAGTCTCTTATCGACCTTAGATGTTAAATCCTTCCCCCCTCCTGGAGGAGATTTAATTAATCGCGCAGAGTTCGGGTCACCGGACAATCCCAGTGACAAACGGCGCTATGGGGCGCATCTAGAAGTTGGGGGAGGAGGTAGAAGGCTCAAAACAACTGCCCTCTGGAAACAAGTCATCAAAGCGACTATTTACCCAGGCAAGACGTAAATGTAACAGGTGATTAAATTCCTGACTACTCCACCGCATACCGACTCCCTTAAAGCGCTACTGAAATTTATACTGCTGCCTTGGGACTGAAGTCTATGCGTTGAGATTCAGCTATCTTCATTAGCTGCCAGACTGCCGATTGCCTGCGATGAGGATAATCGGCAGCATCTTGTTCCTACGAGCAAGAGAAGCAACCTAACAGGTTCACTTGTCCCATCCGCGCCAGGGACTAACTTCAATCGCCCCTGAAGGATGCAAGACCAGATGGAAATAGGCAAAATCTGCTTGATTTTGTTCCGTGCGTAAATTCGGCAAAGGGGTCTTGGTCACGAAATCGGCAGCCTTTTGATGCAGGGGTTGGTAGCTGGTAATCGCACCCTCTCGATTGACCGTGACCTGATAAGCTAAACTTTCAGCAAATTCTACCGATTGCCAATCGCCATCGATGCGCTCATACAAGATTTGATTGAGCTGCTCTAATTCCGTACTCTGGGTAATCTCTGTAAAAATGTTTGGCGATTCTGAGGCGATTGCCGGTTTCGGTTCAGTGGGGGACTTGGGAGCTATCAGCCACAATTTGATGGTTTCGTCACTACTGGCACTGACAAACTGGCGACCATCGGGACTAAAAACCACCGCTTGCACAGATTTAGCATGAGCTTGTAAGGCATCGAACACCTTACCCTCAGCGACATTCCACAGCCTCACCGTGCGGTCATGACTCCCACTAACTAAGGTACTGCCATCAGGACTCCATGCCAGGGATTGCACCCTATGAGAATGTCCCGTCAGAGTATTCAAGATGCTCCGGTTACTAGCATTCCATAGTGTAATGGTGCGATCGTCGCTGCCACTGGCGAAGAGTTGACCATCGGGGCTGACGGCAATCGCTCGGACTACCCCCGAATGAGCTTGGATGGTCAGAGACTTTTTGCCATCCTGAAGCTGCCAGATGCCGATTGTCCCATCCTCACAACCACTGAGCAGATATTGGCTGTCGGGAGTGAAGGCCAGCGCTCTTACCCAGTCCACATCCTGCAAGGTGGCAAGGGTTTCGCCTTGCAGATTCCAGAGTCTAATGGTTTTATCGGCACTGCCACTGGCAATTGTTTTGCCGTCCGGTGCGATCGCCACTACCTTAACGTCATCTGTGTGACCATTAAATGTGCGAATCAGCTTGCCCGTATCCAAGTCCCACAGCCTTACCCGGTTATCCACACTGCCGCTGATGAGATGCTTGCCATCCGGTGCGATGGCTAAAGATGCCACGGCACTGGCATGGGCTGCAATAGTCTGGCGCAGACTCCCGCTTTCTAAATCCCAAATCTTAATCGTACCGTCATAACTGCCACTGGCTAAAACTTTGCCATCGGGTGCGATTGCCGCTGCGTAAACCCATGCCGAATGTCCGTTCAAGGTGAGGCTAGGATACGAGAGAGAAGACATATCCGGACTGGAAACCAGCAGTTGCGTGCCAGTTTTTAACACAGTGAGTCCCACAATTGCGGTAAGAGTTGTCAATCCCAATCCCGCCGCATATTTCCAACCTGTCAGTTTTAAAATCATCTGTAAGTTCCCTGACTCAATTATTACCATTAAGCGTGTTCGTACCAGAAATCCCTTGAAGATTTGGGGTTCTAGTTCACTCAATCAGCCGTGGCAGATTTTGCTTTCTTCTGCTGTTGCACCTGCCATTCTTTCCAACGACGAACCAAAAATAACAGGGTAATACCCGTAATCATGATGGCCCCAAATGGAGTTAGATAGGTCCACTGGCCAGCCATTTTATCGAAAACGTGCCAAGTCAACATGAACATAGCCAAGTAAGTTAGCTCATGCAAGCGCTTCCAATTTTTCTTAAGTCTTTTCACGCTCCAATCATTGGAAGTAATTGCCAGGAGGGTAAAAATGATGAAAGTAACAACCCCTTGGATATAAACCCAGAAAGTCTTTAGGTCCGAAAAGTCAATATCTCTTTTTTTGACCAGAATATATCCATGCCCAAACGCCACAATAAAAGCCAAAATCCCAATCGTGCGACGATGCTTGAGCAGAAATTTAGGGATACTCGTTTGTTTCGTTTGGGGAAATACTACTCTGAGAATTGTCGGAAGTAAACTCAGGGTATAAAAAATTAAAGCCAAAAAGCCTAAAATAGTTAGGAAGTGGTGCAGAATTGATTGTTATCACCGTTGATTTTCCAGATACATTGCGAGTTATCTTAGTGGACAAAGAACTGAAAATGGCTTTTCTTGAAGTCAAGGCATGGCAATATCAAGCCCTAACACTAGAGAGGCAATAAAAGAACGAATTACACGCCAACGGAACGGTTTTCTACCCTTTCCCTAACTTGGGGTCAAAGTGTGACCATTAATTTCTCTAAAATGTGGCAGTAAAGTTGCAGAACCTGCGTACAGAAACGGATGCCGAAAATGGAACTCTTAGCCACATCCAAAGTAAGTTTTTAGGTTTGATTAACTAATAGGCTACAAACATTATCTACCGCAAAACCTGACATCCTTTGAAAATGCCAAGTCTATAACTCGAGATAACTGAAAACCGTGAAAAGTCGCCTTAGAAAACCTAATACTTACTATTAAAGAAACTTATAGCAGTCAATCCTGAAAAGCTCTGTTATAGAGGTTGTTCTTAACATCCATGTAGTAATTTAGTCGCGCCATCCCTGATTTTGAAACAAGTAGTGACATCTCTATCTCCTGAAAAGGATTGAGTACTTAAGTAGTATTCTGACCTCACTATAGCCTAGCAGATGTGTAGTGTCAAGCCCCAGAAAAAAAAAGAGAGTTCATCCTGGTGAAAACTAAACCCGTCAAGGGTTACGGGTTAGTTGTAGATCGCTACTACCAGTAAAACAGTAGGTTGGGTGAAACCCAAAGCGCGAAACCCGACCGTGAGACGATCGCCCTTATCAATCGTAACACAATTTACCATGTTTGATGTGGGATGTCCGAAACAGTAGGTTGGGTGAAACCCAACAGCAGTTGCTGAGGTGAAACCGGAACGCGATCGCCCTTATCAATCGTAACACAATTTACCATGTTCGATGTAGGATGTCCGAAACAGTAGGTTTGGTAAAACCCAACAGCAGTTGCTG
>NZ_JARPLU010000282.1:0-3863 GCF_032349615.1 Limnospira sp. PMC 1279.21
ATTATACCGTATTGCCCTAAAATGTTAACCTAATTTGAGATTAAATCATGCTCTCAATCAAATGAACCCCAGCCATCAAGCTAAGTTCCTTCCCTCAATTCTAGCAACTGTATCCCAGCCTCGGCTATATTAAAGCCAATATTGCCCGGCTGCTACCATGAAACAAAATTAATATGGACTGAATATGATCTGCAAGTCAGCCTTGATCTCTGTTATCCTCCTAGGTGCGATCGCCCCTGTGGGACTAGCTAACGTATTTTCCCAGGAAGCGCGAGAAGTTTGTCCAACTCCGGTTTTATCCCGTTTGCAACGTCATCGTGTCGCCCCAGGCGAAACCCTAGAAACCATTGCGCGACAGTACAATTTAATTGCTGCTACCCTCATGGGTCTGAATCCCAGTTTACGCGATGGTGTAGTCTCCGTCGGACAAGAGATCCTGATTCCCCCCTACAATGGCATTCAGATAGAAGTAGAACCCGGTCAGACCTGGGTGGATGTAGCCCGCGCCCATAATACCAGGGCGGATGTAATTTTTGAAGTCAATGGCTGTCAACCGGAACCCAGGGTAGTATTTATTCCCGGAGTCAACTGGGCCCCTGCGCCGCCAGTTACCCTCTCCCCTGACCTGTTATCTGGTCATCCCTTGCCAATGATGACTGAGGTACTGTTTCGCTATGGGTGGCAGTTAGATCCTGTTAGTGGTCAAGTAGTATTTCATGGAGGTATTGATTTATCCGCACCTACCGGAACTCCTGTTTTAGCTGTAGGTAAAGGTGTGGTAGCTTTTGCTGGATATAGAGAGGGCTATGGTAATCTGGTGGTAGTTAATCACGCCCAGGGAAAACAAACCCGCTACGCTCACCTTTTGGAAACGGTGGTTGACACCGGACAGCAAGTAGCATTAGGGGAAACTCTAGGATTAGTGGGTCAGACGGGCCGACCAAGTAGCGATCGCCCCCACCTTCATTTTGAAGTCCGCTATAACTCCAATTTAGGATGGGTTGCCGAAGATCCTAGTCATTACTTAAATATTCAAGAAGCAGACAGCCAGTATAAACGCCGAGTCCGCCGACAATAGGCTGGTTAAATTTAACCCCCTCGACTCCCTCCTGCACCTCTAAATGTAGCGCCGCGACCACCGGAACCAAAACCACCTCGTGTCACACCACCAACAGAGGGACTTCTACCTCCAGGAGTGGTATTACGAATACCTGCACTAGATGGAACAGCACGAGGGCTAGAATTAAAGCTACGATAGTAATAGTAGCGACCCCCGCGATGTTTATAGTAAGGACCATAATGGTAACCTACGGGGTAGGAACCATCGGTAATTGGTTCACATAGATCAGCTTCACCCCATTGTTGGTGACAGTCCTGAAGATTTCTATATACTTCTCGTCTTTTATGGTAAGAGGCGCAGGCTTCCAGACCGACTGATGCTATCAGGACTAGGGTGATAACTGCTGTTCTTTTATATCTGCGAAATTTAATTTTATCCATGATGAGACTCAGAAATTTGGCTTTGACATACTCCTAGGCGAAATCTGAACACAGTATAATGAGGACTATTTCTTTCTCTAGGATAACCAATGATCCGTGCCAGACCAAATTATGAGTCAACTTTTAACTTTCTTTTTAGATTTTCTGGTAGTCTTCTGATTTTGAGAAGGTGGTGTTGCTGCTTGTAAAGTTGGCATAGCGATAGTAACTGTAGTACCTTGGTCATGTCCGGCGCTGTCAAGTTTAATACCGCCACCCATCATTTCCATGAGACGACGCGCGATCACTAATCCTAAACCCACTCCTCCCGACTCCCTAGTGGTGGAACCATCAACCATCACGAAAGGCTGAAATAGTTGGCTTTGCTTCTCTGGGATTACCCCAATTCCTGTATCAACAATAGTTACAATTACCTGTTCAGATGCTTTGATAATCTGACCGGAATTAGAAGCGATCGCATTCCCCCAATTCGGGAAGCGTTCAAGTTTGCTAGAAATGGTGATACTACCAGCTTTGGTGAACTTGACAGCATTATTAATAATATTGATAAAAACCTGTTTAAGTTTATCTCGGTCTGCTTGTACTTCCAGAGGTTCAGGGGATAACATTAAGTTTAAATCTAAACCTTTCTGCTGAAGATCCAGAGTTTGTAAAGCGATCGCCTCTTGGAGAATCACCCCCAAGTCCGTCGGTTCCAAAAATAAAGATAGTTGACCTTCCTCAATCAAAGCAATATCTAAAATATCATTAACAATATCAAATAAATGCAGAGCCGAGTCATTAGCCATCTGTAAATATTCCATTTCCTCATCGCGATCGTCACAAAATCCTTCCTGAATCAAATTCAGGGAATTAATAATGCCATTAAGCGGGGTTCTTAACTCATGGGATATAACCCGCAAAAATTCATCTTTTAGCTGGTTAGCCACCCGCGCCTCCTTAGTCGCAAAAGCCAAGGCTTGAGCGCGAGACTGCAAACGATCAACCATAGTCCGCAAAGCCTGAGCCAACTGCTCAACTTCCCGGATTTTCAGATTTTTGGGAACCTCTACATGGGATTCAATGCTGTTAACTTGTAAAGCATAATCTCGGAGTTTTTCTAAAGGACGCGCCAAATCCCTAGATAGATATAATGCTGCACTAATAATCGCTATAATTAAACTCAGAATTAGCACAACTAAAACCGAATTAATATCCTTTAAGCCATAGAGAGCATCATCTAAACTCGCCACCGCCAAGATAACCCATTGACTATCATAATTCTTGGGAAAAACCGGACTTTCAATAGCATGATATCCCGCCAATAATTCTTCCCCATTTGGTTCAAAAGCAAACAAATGAATAAAATTAGTACGACCCGCCAACGCACTACGCAGTAAACTCTCTAGCCGCTGAGAATCAGCGTGATCTCTAATATTTAATCCCACCCACTGCGGATTAGGATGAGCTACAATAGTTCCAGCTTCATCTAAAATTACAGTCGAACCTGTTAAAGATTTCGGGGTGTGTTCACCTCTGAGTAAAGAATAAGACTCCAGACTTAATCCATAACGGAGTCGATTAACTTCTCCATCAGCAATATAAACCGGAGCAATAGAGATTAAACTTAGTTGATTATTTTGGCGACGAAGTAAAACTCTACTTCCCTCTGGACTATCGGACTCACTATCATCGAGATGTTGGGGAAAAAAGCCTTTGTCAGCCTCTGCAGTTCCCACATTAATAATATGAGCTTCCGACTGACTCACAGCCCAGTTCTGAGATTGAGTAGCAGACCATAAATCCTGGGGAAATTGAACCCGCGCCCCCTCGTCACAGGTACTAGCTACCATCTGATTGGTTTCCAGATTAGTCATTTGCAGACAGTTGACCTCAAAAGGTAATTCGGAGACGACCTCTTCGAGAAAACCTTGAAAATTCTCCTCTTCTCCAGACTGCAAAACGGAACTGTGAGCCACTAAAATCAAACTTGATCTCAAGGACTTCGCCCATTCATCAATACCCGCAGCTTTTTTAACTGCACTTTCAGTTAAGTTCAGACGAGCCGTTTCTAGTAAAGCTGAACGAGCTTTGCGATAGGTCACATATTGTCCAACCAACAACACCGGAAGGCTTAACAGCAAAATCCGGGATAGCAGAAGACGGCGAAATGAAGATTGACCGCGTTTAGACATAATTCACATCAAACAGAGGTGCTATGGCTCAGGGCTGCCCAATTCTCATAGTAGCGCGAACCCTGGCGTTATGAATCACTTGACAAATCATCGGGTTCTGATTTGGGGCTGAAACTGTGACTCAAAACGGAGGTATAGCACAAGACAGAACACTTAGGACGTATAATGGAGAGGACGAGATGACTAAGG
>NZ_JARPLU010000283.1:0-3731 GCF_032349615.1 Limnospira sp. PMC 1279.21
TTTGACACTCCCCGCGCTAAAGCGACGGGGATTCTTCACTCAACGAGCCAACTTGCTCAGACAGGATTGCTCCAGCCAAAGTAGAGGTCGATTCTCCTGAAGCGTTGCTTGCGTCTAGCGCCAAAGTTCCGGTATGCCCTACCGTACTCAATCCCCGACTAAGGATGTTTCTCGCTGCATTATAGTCCCTGTCCATCACACATCCACATCGACAAACATGAGTTCGAGTGGATAAAGTCTTCTGCACAATGACACCGCAGCGAGAGCATTCCTGGCTTGTCCTGTGGGGTGGAACAGCAATAGTGCTCTTGCCGAACACCTTGCCCAAATATTCCAACCACACCCTAAACTGATACCAGGAAGCGTCGCTAATCGATTTAGCAAGGCTGTGATTTCGCACCATATTCCTGATTCTCAAATCTTCATAGGCTACCAAGTCGTTAGACTGGATTACGCATCTTGCCAACTTCACAGCCAAATCTTTACGCTGCCTACTTATCTTGAGATGGCGCTTGCCTAGAACCACCTTGGCCTTGGCTCGATTCTGACCCCCTTTCTTCCTTCTGGAAACAGTGCGCTGCGACTGCTTTAGTCGTGATTCACTTTTCCTGAGATGCCGGGGGTTTCCAACTGTTTCACCGTTGCTATCGGTGTAGAACTCTTTGAGTCCAACATCCAAGCCGATGGCTCGACCAGAGGGTTCAACAAATTCAGTCCGTTCTACACGAATACAGAACTGAACATAGTAGCCATCGGCTCTTTTGACGAGGCGAACTCGCTTAATCTGCTCTATTGGATAGAAATGCAGATCACGAGTGCCTTTGAGCTTTAGTCTACCAATGCCCTTCTTGTCGGTGAAGGTGATTGCCTTGCGATTCGAGTCTAACTTCCACCCAGAGGTTTTGTACTCTACCGAGCGGTTATTTTTCTTAAAAGAGGGAAACCCTTTCTTTCCGGGGATACCCTTCTTGCAGTTTTCGTAGAATCGAGAGATTGCACTCCAGGCTCTTTCTGCGGATGCTTGCCGAGCCATGCTGTTGAGTTCAGCAGCAAAAGGGAATTCCTTAGCAAGTTGAGCACATAGCTTTTGCAGGTCGTTCTGTCCAGTTCCCTGGTTGTCCATCCAATAACGGATGGCTTGGTTTCGGATGAACTGAACTGTTCTCACCGCCTCGTCTATGGCGCTGAATTGCTGGGGTTTTCCGTAGGCTTTGAACTCTAGTACAGTTAAACTAAGCCGGGTAGTCGCCCACCCGACTCGTCTCCAAAACCGGACTTGAGACTTTAACCTCATCCGGCTCCTCGATAACTTGGCTCTTGTCATGAGAACCGTGACTACCATCTAAGGCCGTCTTAACGTCGTGACAGTGACGGTGAAGAAGTTGGAGGTTCTTGTATGTATCCTTTCCGCCTTTCGACTTAGGGATGATGTGGTCGATTTCCATCACGTCTTCTTCCCGGAATGTTAGTCCGCAGTGGGCGCACTTCCCTTTTTGTTTCTTCAAGAGCTTTGACACCCTTGTAGGAATTCCTGGTTGTTTGCCCATTCTTGTACTCCAGTATTTAAGATTACCGTCGTATGGACTGGCTTCGCCTTTGACCTTGGTGTGGTGGATAATTGGTGTTTCTGCATGGCTTCGTAACTGCATCGGGTTTGACTCCGTGCGAGTCGCGAAAGCCCAATTTCTACTTCCAATCTTCCGCCAATATTTCCGAGCTACCCATTTCCCAGTCTTATTTGAGTGTCTTCTTTTTCCCCATCTGGCTAATTTCCAATAGAGGAGTTCGTCCAATTGGGAGAATATTTGTTTTGACACCGCAGTTGAGTAGTAGTTACTCCATCCCCTGATGACCGGATTAAGGTGCCTAATTAGCCCCTCTTGTGGTGCGACGATGTGAGAATCTACTATCTGTTTCAATTTCTGGTAATGGGACTTGACAGCCTTCTTGCTGGGTTTGATGATGGTTTTGAATCCTAGAGGCTCATTATGGGTATTCTTCCCGGTTTTGTATTTGCCAACTTTATGTTGTCGGATGTTAAAACCGAGAAAATCGAATCCCGGGTTATCACACTCTTGAGTGTGAGTGATATGAGTTTTTTTCCTCTTTGAGTTCTAATCCCATCCCTTTCAACCATTCCTGGATGTGGTCACGACATTTCTCGATTACCCCAAGGTTTTCGTGAATGATAACGAAGTCATCTGCGTATCTGATTAAGGATACTGCTCGTCTTCGATTGGTACGACTACCTTTTCCAGGTAGTTGTTCCACTAATTCCTTGATGCTCTCTTCCATGCCGTGGAGGGCAATATTTGCCAGTAGGGGACTTATTACGCCTCCCTGTGGTGTCCCCTCATCGGTCGGGAATAGCTGTCCAGAATCTATTACCCCAGCTTTTAACCATGCCCGGATTTGTCGTCTGATGGCGGGTATCGTTTCGAGCTTGTCCAATAGTTTGCCATGGTCAATCCTGTCAAAGCATTTAGCAATGTCGGCGTCTAATACCCATTTAGGTTTGCACCTAATGGCATTGAATATTGCCCCGATTGCGTCCTGACAAGACCTACCTGGTCTGAACCCGTATGAGTTAGGTTCAAATTTGGCTTCCCATTGGGGTTCGAGTGCCATTTTGACTAAGGCTTGTAATGCGCGGTCGTATATTGTGGGTATTCCTAATGGTCTCTTTTCGTCTCTTCCCGGTTTGGGAATCCATACCCGACGTGCGGGTTTGGCTTTTGAGTTGAGCTTCAATTGACCTACAAGGCGCATACGTGCTTTTGGGGATAGGGATTTAACCCCATCCACTCCTGCCGTCTTTTTGCCTTGATTATCTTGTGTAACCCGACGAGCCGCTAACATTCTGGCTGACCAGCTCTTCAGCAGTAACTTTTGGAGTCCGCGAACTGTTTTGATGTCACCACGACGTTCGGCTTGATGAATCCGTTTTTGCAGGCGGAAGACTCGACGTTCGATTGATTTCCAATCAACATCTTGCCATTCCAGCACCACCGTATTGTTTCCAATCGTTTTGGGCATTTCCATGCTACTAAGGCTCCATCTTCCAAGTTATCGTGAGTCCGTCAGCATATCCTGGGCATTACCCCAGACATTCGCTTCTGACTCAATCCTTCCTCACGTTGGCTTGCGGATGGTTTCCTACTCAGGATTTCGACCTTATTCCTGAGAGCAACAACGGAGGTTACTTCGTTCCAGATATCGATTGATTGTGCCTTTAGGATGCCACTTTACGCCGGGTTTATTTGGGTGTATGAGAGGTCTGTATGATATCAGCCTCCCCTTTATCCTTTAGCCATTTTGGCTCCTGCGTGTCAGTCTAATTTTCGCAGGTTTATAGTAACGACGCTTTCGGACGTGACTTCGTTTTCTATCCATGGACACTTGCTCAAGAGGGCGCCCGTTTAGACCCAGGCTTACTCCCTTTCATCCCCGCTTCACAGGTTGATGACCAGTCGCTACTGTGGGGGACGTGCTTTCACGCGATACACCTCGCGGGATGGACTTTCACCACCATCGATATCTAGTTGTCAAGGTTCAATGCCCTGTGGGGGCTGTGTTCCTTGCCCCGCCTACGTTTCAGGAATTTTCCTTCTACTTTTGGCGGGAACGAATCGCACATCATGGCTATATCCATGCACACAATATAAGCCGTCTTGGCAGGACGGCGACTCAAGTCGCCGTGTCGTCTTTCATCCCCGCGCTAAAGCGACGGC
>NZ_JARPLU010000284.1:0-3677 GCF_032349615.1 Limnospira sp. PMC 1279.21
GCTATCGTCGCATTGTCAGGCAATAGCCGGATAAATGTCGCGTAAATGTATCAGCCTAAAAGCGCAATCGCCATAAACTTTGCCAGTTATGAACCATTTAGTCTATCCAGGGTCAAAGCGCGGGTTACTCATCCGCCTAGCCTCAGTATTATTAGTAATATTATTAGCCCTAGGCTTATGGGGTTGTGGTGTCGCCCAATCTGCCGACAGACCCTCCCGCCTAGTTATTCCCACCCCTAGCGGTCCGAGTACGTTTAACTATCCGCTAAATGAATCCGCCTATAGCGTTTTTGGCTATATTTATAGTCCCGTCATCGAAGAACACCCCGTTACCGGAGAACTCCAACCAGGTCTAGCAGAGTCTTGGGAAATTGCCCCAAATGGTCAAAGGATTATCATCACCCTGCGATCGGGTTTAAAATGGTCTGACGGTGAACCCATGACCGTAGATGATGTGATTTTCACCTACAACGAGATCTATTTCAATGACCAAATCCCCAGCAGCTTTAAAGATATTCTCAGAGTAGGACGCGATCGCACCCTACCCACCGTTAAAAAACTCGATGATCGGCGGGTCGAATTTTCCGTCCCCGAACCCTTCGCCCCTTTCCTCCGATATGCAGGCGGTTTACCAATTTTACCCGCCCATGTTTTGGCTGACTCCGTTCGGAATTTCGACTCTCAAGGAAATCTCCTATTTTTGAGTACCTGGGGAACCAATACCGACCCCCAGGAAATTGTTGGTAATGGTATGTACCGCATCAGAAGCTATAACCCCAATCAACGGGTTATCCTAGAACGTAACCCCTACTATTGGCGGGAAGACTCACAGGGGAACCCCCAACCCTATATAGAGCAAATAGTGTGGCAAATTATCGAGAGTAGCGATACCCAACTACTCAATTTTAGGTCTGGTTCCCTCGATACCCTAGATGTTCAACCAGAAGCATTCCCCCTGCTGAAACCTGAAGAAACCAGAGGGCAATATACCATCTACAGTCCTGGCCCGGATACCGGAACTGTGTTTATGTCTTTTAATCTTAATCAGGGCAAAAATGCCGACGGTAGACCTTTTGTGGAACCCTATAAATCCCGATGGTTTAATAATCTAGCCTTTCGTCAAGCAGTATATTATAGCATAAATAGAGAGGTGATGAAAAATAATATTTTTTTAGGATTGGGTGAGTTACAACATTCGCCGTTCCCGGTGCAAAGTCCTTTTTATCTATCTCCAGAACAGGGATTAAGAACCTATAGCTATAACCCGGAAAATGCTAGGGAATTATTGCGAGAGGCGGGTTTTTCCTATGATGATAATGGCAATTTAATCGATGACGAAGGTAATCAAGTCCGGTTGACGTTGTTGGTGGCGGCGGGTCGAAAAGTTCGGGAACAAATGGCGACCCAAATTGCTCAAGATTTATCCAGAATTGGCATCCGAGTGGATCCGCTATTTTTGAGTTTTAATACTTATGTAAATAGGTTGTCTAAGACTCGCAATTGGGAGGCTTTTTTGGGTGGATTTACTGGGGGAGTTTTAGAGCCCCATGGTGGCTATAATATTTGGTCTGTTAATGGTCGTCTCCATACGTTTAATCAAGGTCAGCAACCGGGAGAACCTGAAATAGAAGGTTGGGTGGTATCAGACTGGGAGCAAAAAATTGATGATTTATATGTGCAGGCTTCCCAGGAACTAGATAATGATAAACGTAGGGAACTTTATGGAGAAGCCCAGAAGATTATTGCGGAAAATTTGCCGTTTCTGTATATGGTTAATCCTTTGGTATTCGATGCCATACGCGATCGCATAGAAGGCATTAACTATACACCCATCGGCAGAGGGTTCTGGAATTTATACGAGTTAAAAATTCGCGAATAGGGATAAATAAACGGTATCCTCAGATAACCCGTATTCAGGAAATTGTCAATGACACCGGAAGCCTTAAAACAGCTATTAGAATATGTCGCACAAGGCTATTTATCCCCCAGAGAAGCCCTGAACAAAATGCGATATTTTGATTTTGAGACGGTCGGAAATTATGCCAAAATAGATAATCACCGACAACTGAGAACCGGATTTCCCGAAGTGATTTGGGGACCGGGAAAAACCCCAGAGCAAATCCGAGAAATAATGCAGACTATGCAGGGACGAAATCCGGTAGTGATGGCGACCCGAATTGAGCCGGAAGTTTATGAAGAACTGCGGCGGGAAATGCCAGATTTAGAATATTATCGAGAAGCTAAGATTTGTGCCTTAGATAGGCGTTATCGGTCTGCTGAACCGCAATCTGTGGGTGTAATAGGAATTTTAACCGCCGGAACTGCTGATATATCTGTGGCGGAGGAAGCAGCGGTCACCGCCAGCTTATCAGGGTTTCAGGTAAAGCGACTGTGGGATGTGGGGGTAGCAGGAATTCACCGACTATTAGGAAACTGGCATTTAATCTCGGATGCTGATGTTTTAATTGTAGTAGCGGGGATGGAAGGAGCTTTACCCAGTGTCGTGGCTGGTTTAGCTGATTGTCCAGTAATTGCTGTCCCCACCAGTATTGGCTATGGTGCAAGTTTTAATGGGTTAGCACCCCTATTAACTATGCTGAATTCCTGTGCGGCGGGTGTAGGAGTAGTCAATATAGATAACGGATTTGGCGCGGCTATCTTGGCTGGCCAAATCCTGCGAGTGGGAGAGCGATTAAACAGAAAAATGGATCAAGACTGAGACAAGTTTTTGCACAAAAACAGTCGCCTCGGCTGACCCAAAAACACAGAGTCCCAACTCCAATCTATCTGGGCTATGCGATAGCCCACTTGATGATACAGTTGTCGTGCTTGGGAATTATTTTCCAGAACATGAAGGTACAAATCAGAGAAACCCCATTTCATGGCGACTTGTTCGCAACCAATCAGGAGTTCCCTGGCTACACCCTGGCGGCGGGCTGTGGGATGAACAGCTAAATTAGAAATATATGGATAGCGATCGCCAATTGACCAGGGATTGTGCGATCTTAACGCCATTTCTACGGTTCCTACCAAATGTTCTGGGACATTTAGAGGTATATTACCTAATTTATGAGGAGAATCTGCGATCGCAGCCACTAGACAGGTATAATACCCCGAGCTAGTAGCCAAGCGATTACGCAAATCCTCGTAAATGCCCAGGCGAAAAATAGGATACATCAAGCCACCGAGTCCCTGTCGAGTATGAAAACTCTCAGCGAGGATCTCCGTTAATCGGGTAACATCAGCCCGTAGGGCTGCCCTAATTTTTAGGGGATACCCGTGTGAGGCACCACCGGAACCTTCTCGTTTGTAAGTTGTTGAGGTCAAGAAGAACGGCTCCACGATTCCAAGCCAACTTCTTTACACTGTACCATTACTCCATTGGCATCGGATCAATTAACAAGGCGGGTGAGCGGACTAGGGTGGCCCATTATAGCTTTTGACACTCCTCGCCCTGAAGTGCGAGGATTCTTGAGCTAACAATTGCCCTTTCAGGTTTTACCCCTATTTAGGTCTTAAACTGTTATGTCTGAACCGAGCTTGCTAGAAGATTAGGTAGGGGTCGAGAGGGAAGTCGCCTTCCCCCACTCCCATTCAAAACCGTGCTTGATACTTTCGCATCACACGGCTCCTGATGTATAGCACAAGACAGAACACTTAGGACGTATAATGGAGAA
>NZ_JARPLU010000285.1:0-3643 GCF_032349615.1 Limnospira sp. PMC 1279.21
CTGGAAGGTTATTTCAGGCATTGCAGCCCTATTTCACTCCTAAACGTTTCGCACTCCTTGGATTAATATCGCATATTCTGATACATTTACCCGACATTTATCTGGCTATAGCCATTAGGGGTCGAAAATAAAGTCGCCTTGATCTCCTCCCATTCAGAACCGTACTTGAGACTTTCACCTCATACGGCTCCTAGTTTGACCGTGTTATGGTCGAAAGAGAAGTCACCTTCCCCAACTCCAATTCCAAACCGTGCTTGCGAGTTTCCCAGCACACGGCTCCTGATGTAGATACCCTATTTGTCAGTAGGAACAGGGCTACGACCCCCCGCTTTGTAACCTCAACTTTAGGAGCTATATACAACCTCGTAGTCTTTAAACTCGCACTCGTCATCAAACTCTTAATTGTCGCGGTCTCTATATCCACACCGTGGCTAGTGGGCATATCCTAACCATTACAGTTAGGCATTAGCTTTCAGCCACATCCTTTCCCCTTAAAGGTATACGCTTACACTTTTCACTACTCTTGTAAGTAATATTGCTCACTTATTTATGAGAGAGCCAATGAGGGGTTTAAACGTTCCGTTTATACGGGCATTCCATCTTTAGACTTGTCCTGTCCACCGGGGTACTTTTAAAGGTCTGTGTAGGTAGCCAAGAAACACCCCTACTTTTCCCCTGCTCTTTTGAGCGCAGCGTGTCAACCTGTTTCGCTACTTATTAATGACGATGGTTCAAGCCGGATCATTCAGATTTCCTTAGTCATGGATGGTTGGCAGTGGTCGCATCTGGTAGTGGGTTCTACTTCACGCCTTCCGTTCCCCGCTTCAATCCTGGGGTTATGATTCCCAAAATTGGGGGTGGCTATCGCCGTTACTCTCAACTTCATGCTATACTAGGTGGGTCACAACTCCCACCGTTCAAGCGTTCTGTCTTGACCTTGAGTCCCCTGCCTTGCTTAGATTTCTCTAAGCGTCGGGACATATAAACAGTTATGAGATGGTCAGGGAAGCGACTCCCTATATTCCACCAAGGGGTGTAAGTCCCACCGGGCAGTTATTTCGGGTATTGCCACCCTATGCGCGTGCCTGAACGTTTCGCACCTCTCTGTTAAGAGTACAGCAACCTCTCTTCATCAAGAGCTGTTTGATCATCGTGACAATGGCGGTGTAGTAACTGAAGATTCTTGTATTCATCCTTTCCACCGTGGCTTCGAGGTACAATGTGGTCTACCTCAGTTAAATCTGATGGGGTAAAGTATTGCCCACACCAGGTACACCTGCCTTTTTGCTTTTTAAGTAGTTTGGCTACCTTTACTGGCGTGTCGATTGCTTGTCCTTTTCTGGTTGCCCAGTAAGTTCAATTCCCGTCATAAAGTGTTGCGTCTGGGCGTATTAGGGTATGTCTGACAATCGGAGTCCAATTATGTTTCCATAGTGTAAGTCCATCTTTGGTTTTGAATAACCAAGTTTCATGTCTTTCTTTCCCGTTACTGAGTGTGACCGTTCCCGGTCTATAGTAATTTCTCAGTTTTTCGATGTTTGCCTTTCCGCATTTTGAAGCTGTCCATGCCCGCAACATTTGCCAGATTGTGTGGTCTAGCTTATTGAAGGTCTCAGATGAGATGACTCCTGAATAGTAATTAGACCATCCCCAAATAATCGGGTTTAGTTTGTTTATCAGGGTGCATCTCAGTTAGGAAATGAGTAATTGTACTTAGTGCAACCTTCACCCACAGCCCTACATAATGAGCGAAGCACCACTCACCCTCCCTCTACTCATGGATTCTCAGAAACCAGCTCAACTCCAGCAACACCTTGACGCGATTGCGGCCATTCTCTACAGCGAAGCTAACCCTGCTATCACCAGACTAGGATTATAGACTACCAGGCTGGGCAGGAAGCGGGGCAATCGATTGGTTCGGGTCGGGTGGAGTCGTTGGTGAAACAAATTGGGATGAGGGTGAAGTTGCCGGGGGCACAATGGCGAAAGGAGAATGTGCCGAAGGTGTTGAGGCGTCGCTGTGCCTACCTAAATGGCGCGTTAGCTGCTTAATCAGGGTAAGAGTAGATTTTTGCCCTGAGTAATTATACTTATCTCCCAATTGAGATGCACCCAACATAAAGTGATTCACCGGGATATTAAACCGGAAAACATCATTAGACGAGCCAGTGATAACAAGTTAGTCCTAGTGGATTTTGGAGCATCTAAACAGGTGCAGCGCACATCTATGAGCGTCACGGGAACGGTTATCGGTTCGGCGGCATATTGCGCCCCGGAACAGGCTATGGGAAAACCTCAATATGGGAGTGATTTATATAGTTTAGGGGTGACTTGTTTATACCTGCTAACCCAAGCCAGTCCGTCAGATTTATATGACCCCTTAGAAGCACAATGGGTGTGGCGGGAGCATTTAAATGGCAATCATGTGAGTGATAAATTAGGCGAAATCTTAGACCGTTTGGTTGAGACAGTCTTTAAAAAACGCTATAAATCTGTAGCGGAAGTTTGGGAAGATTTACGGCGATATTATGGGAAATCGCCCAACCCAACAAGTCCTCAAACCGTCATCCCAGAGACTGTTAAACAGACTCCCAATACAACTGGCAAACCGGTAACCCAGAAGTTTGAATTTGATATCGTTACGGTCAATTCAATGGGTCGAGAAATTAACCGTCGTCCCGGTCAGGCTGAATGTATTATCGAAGACCTGGGAAATAGTGTGACTCTGGAGATGGTGCTAATTCCGGGGGGAACCTTTACCATGGGTGTGCCGAGTGGTGAAACAGGAAGTTCTGATGTTGAAAGACCCCAACACCGAGTCACGATTAAACCCTTCCTCATGGGGAAATATCCGGTTACCCAAGAACAATGGCGACAAGTGGCTAGTTTCCCCAAACTCCAACGGGACCTCAACTATAACCCCTCCAAATTTGCCGGATTAAATCTTCCCGTTGAATCGGTTTCATGGTATGATGTGGTGGAATGGTGTGCGCGCCTCTCGAAAAGAATTGGCAAACCCTACCGATTGCCCAGTGAAGCCGAGTGGGAATATGCAGCCCGCGCCGGAACCACTAGCCCCTTTCATGTCGGTGATACCCTGACGACGGACCTCGCCAACTACGATGGCGGCTACAGCTATAGCTCAGGACCGAGGGGAGCCTACCGCAAAAAAACCACCCCCGTCGGTCAGTTTCAACACGCCAACGCCTTTGGCTTGTATGATATCCACGGGAATGTTTGGGAATGGTGCGCTGACCCCTGGCACGAAGGCTACGCTGGTGCGCCCTCGGATGGTACGGTGTGGGATAGTCAGGATATATATGTTGACAATTTAGTCAAACTTTGGGAAAGCGCTTTAGTAGCTTTAGTAGGTTGGGTGAAGCGCAGCGAAACCCAACTTCCCAGCCAGCCGTTATCAACCGGGTTTCTGTGAAAAAGCGGGTTAATTTTCGGCATTTATGGTAATGTAGAATCAGGTATCAATAACCATCCTGATTATGAGCCAATGTCTGAACCCAGCTTTAGTAGCGCTTTAGTAGGTTGGGTGAAGCGCAGCGCAACCCAACTTCCCCAGCCGTGATAAATCAGGTTTCTGTGAAAAAGCGGGTTAATTTTCGGCATTTATGGTAATGTAGAATCAGGC
>NZ_JARPLU010000286.1:0-3588 GCF_032349615.1 Limnospira sp. PMC 1279.21
GTGGTCATGTCCATTCCCAGCTAGGTGGCTCAAAAGTGTTCCGATGTCCTGAGTGGGGGTTCACTCTACCACGGGACTGGAACGGTGCTTTTGGAATCTTTCTAAAAGCTTTGCGGGATACCGCCTCTGTTACCTTAACGGGTAATAGTGCTATCGTTGCATTGTCCGGGAACAACCGGAAAAATGTCGCGTAAATGTATCAGTGGGTTTCTGATGAGCATACTCAACAAAATCTTTAAAGGACAGGATGAAACGCGGATTTCTCTGTCTACCCCGGAGGCGTTTGCGGCGATCGCAGTTAGTGCTATCTGTGCTGACGGCTATCTGTGCGCCCAGGAAAGGGAACGGATTATAGTTTTATTGTCGGAACTTCCCCTGTTTAACGGATATTCTCAGCCCAAGCTGACTAATTTAGTCGAAAAGTTATTTGAGTTACTATCTCTCAAGGGGACTTACTCTCTGTTGGCGATCGCTCGTGAGTTTTTACCTGTACAACTTCAGGAAACTGTGTTTACAGTAGTTAGCGATTTGTTATTAGTTGATGGGGTCTTGTCTATTAAGGAACGAGAGTTTTTGACCCATTTGTGGCAAATGTTGGATATACCTGCTGAACAAGCGTCTGAGATTTTTGAGCAGAAGTTAGAACAATACGATCTCAGAACACCTAATGGTTGATGAGAAGATTAAGCCGATATCTGATAATTTTGTTGCTCTCATTTGTTATGGTGACAATGGGGTGGAATAAAGCGATCGCACAAATCCCCAAATCTTTGGCGATCGCTCCATTTCAGATATCACAGCAACAGACACAACCTGCCGATTTTGATGGTATCATCCAGGGAACAGAACAATTGGTCGGGTTGTTTACTCTCTATCACAAACCCGAAACTAGACAGGTTTATCTGGAAATTCAACCCCAACAGCTTGAGCAAAATTTTCTGTGTTTTATTAGCCTTGAGTCTGGGTTAGAAAATAGTAACTTTTGGAGTGGTCAAGATTTAGGAAGTTTCCTGTTTAAACTGCGTTCTGTTTCCAACCGGATAGAATTATTAATTCCTAATATCAACTTTCGGTTCAATCCCCAAGAAACCCAGGCCGCAGCCATAGACCGCGCTTTTAGGGATTCAGTTTTATACTCCCTACCTGTCATGGCTACCCATCCTGAAAGACAGAGTATTTTAGTAGATTTCAGCCCAGTTTTAGTAGGAAATAACGAATTTTCGGGAGTCGTTTCTCAACTGTTATTCAGTTTACAAAATAACTACAATTTTGATGCTGATAAATCCTATATTTCGGGTCTCAAAGCATTTCCCAATAATGTCGAAGTCGCATCAGTATTAGGGTTTACAGCCGTGGGGAGAAACCTAGTACCTCATAGCCCAGCTATTTCTGATAGGCGTGCATTTAACCTAAAAATTCGTTACAGTTTTCTCGCCCTTCCTGATGATCACAGCTACCGCACTCGCCTAGCTGATGAACGAATCGGCTATTTTACAACGATTTATCGGGATGTTTCTAACCCTACCCGAACAGGGGCAATGGTGCGCTATATTAACCGATGGAATTTACAAAAACAAATCCCTAGTGCGCCCTTGTCAGCACCAGTAGAACCGATTGTATTTTGGCTAGAAAATACCATTCCTTTAGCATACCGTCAAGCTATTGCCGAAGGCGCTTTGATGTGGAATAAAGCCTTTGAAAAGGTGGGTTTTATGAATGCGATCGAAGTGCGACAAATGCCGGACAATGCTACCTGGGATCCCGCCGATGTCCGTTATAATACCATTCGCTGGTCTACATCTTTTAACTCGCCTTTCAGTGGTTACGGTCCTTCCCATGTTAACCCTTTAACCGGTCAAATTTTAGATGCAGATATGGTGATTGAAAGTCAAGCCATTGACAGCTTGCGACAAAGACAGGAAATTTTAGTCGAGGGTAGTTCTGCACAATGTCAGGATGGTTTATTAGGGCGAAATTGGCAACAACCCACCCCTAATAATCAGGAATATTTAATAGCATTGGAGCATTTTTGTTTTGAGGTAGAATCTACTCGCCAATTGGCTATTGGTGCGATCGCCATGTCCGTTAACCCTAGATTTCACCAAGATTCTATAGATGAGTATATTAATCAATATTTGCGTTATTTAACCGCCCATGAAATTGGTCATACTTTGGGTTTAAGACACAATTTCCGGGGTAGTACCATGCTAACACCAGAGGAATTAAACGATCGCGATATTACCCGCACTAGGGGAATGACCGCCTCAGTAATGGATTATTTACCAGTGAATTTAGCCCCCCCAGGACAACCCCAGGGCGATTATTTTCCCGTGGTTTTAGGCGCTTATGATCAATGGGCGATTCAATATGGATATCAACCCATTTTAGATATGACACCTTATTTAGAGTCTCGCCAATTACAGGAAATTGTAGCACGGGCAACTGAGCCAGATCTAGCATTTGCAACCGATGAGGATGTATGGGGAATTTTTCTTGACCCCGAGGCGCTACCATGGGATCTTAGTAGTGATATGTTACGCTATTCCCAATGGCAATTAGACAATGCCCAATATATATGGGATAGGTTAGAAACTCGTTCATTTCCTAGCAGCCAAGAATCTGACCAACTGCTGATAGCTTTTAACACAATTTTGAGTTATTATGCTAATAATGCAGCTAATGCTATACCATATATAGGTGGTCAGTCTTTCCATCGTTACCGCATTGGTAATAGTGGCAGTTCTTTACCTTTAGAGCCGATTCCAGTAACTCAGCAACGAGAGGCTTTGCAACTTTTAGCCAAATATGTATTTGCTGAAGATGCTTTTAATTTTTCTCCGAATCTGTTAAATCGCTTAGTTCCTTCTCGATGGTCTGATTGGGGAAATCCTAATCGTTTTGCTTCCTTAGATTATCCTATTAGCGATCGCATTGGGTGGGTCCAAAACCGCATTTTATCCGAACTACTTTCACCGGCGAGGTTAACTCGGTTGCGGGATTTGGAATTTAAAACCTCTCCTGGTAATGCTTTAACCATACCCGAATTATTGGAAATGCTAACAAATAGTATCTGGTCGGAACTATGGACTAGCGAAAAACAAATATCTATCGGTCCGGTGCGTCGATCGCTACAACAAGTTTATCTAGATTTAATGACTGATATAGTATTAGGAAATACCCCCGCCCCCCAAGATGCACAGACCTTAGCCTGGTTTCAGTTTAAGCAGTTAGAAGAATCCCTAGACTACCTAGTTAAACGTCGTAGCGATCGTCTGGATGCCTATAGTATAGCACATTTAGCCAAAAGTCGCGATCGGATTGCTAAAACTTTAGGAATATAGCCTTAACTTAGCATATCAAAAACAGCAATTATCGTTCACACAAAAATCCTGCCATTCCCTAGTTAATTAAACTTCACCACCCCCACCCGAAAAAGCCGTAGGGGCGGGTTCTGCCGTCAATGAAACTTCCCCACCGGAATTTAACTAAACCCGCCCCCACCCACCGATAATGTAGGGGCGGGTTCTGCCGCCAATGAAACTTCCCCACCGGAATTTAACTAAACCCGCCCCCACCCACCGATAATGG
>NZ_JARPLU010000287.1:0-3516 GCF_032349615.1 Limnospira sp. PMC 1279.21
AAAAATCCGGCTGTGTTATGGGATGGTCAGGGATGCGACCCAATCAACCAAGGGGTTGAAGTCCTCACCGGGTAGTCCCCACGCCCATTTCAGCTCTATTTCATACCCGAAGGTCTCGCACCATACTTGGTCTTGTAGCGCATCGCCCTAATTGGTTCAACTAATCTGCGATTAAATTAAGCTCTCTACCACCGGGCTAGTGTTTAAAATGATATGGATGCTAGTTGTAGCTAACAGGAAGCTAATTAGCTATTTTTCCGAGACTTGCGGGAAGAGGCTGCAAACAAACCGCCAACAGCCATCAGACCTAACATAGTGGAAGGTTCAGGAACAGAAGGCACGTCACCTGTAGGAATGAAGACTTTGTAAAGACCGTTGTGGGAAGTTCCATCAGTGTACTCAGTTAGTCCAGTAGCAGTAGCACTGAAACTCCACAGATAATCAACTACTCCGTCATATTCATACCTGAGAACTTCACTAGCCTGCCAACCTGCAAACCAGTCTCCGTAGACATTACCTAAGTCCATATGTCCGGCTAAACCGATTTCAATGCCGTTTCGATCGCTTTCAATGTAGGAGATGTTGGGGTCGCTGGCGCGTTCAAAGCCATACATACCGAAAAACGCATTAAAGGCATTTCTTCTACCGATTCTTCCTAAATCAGGTTGGTAGTTGTCCAATAACTCACCAAACCAGCGGTTAGCTAAGTTGTCAGAGCCATATTGGTTCGTGAAGCCACCATCAGCAGTTGTGAACCAATCGAAGGCGTTGAGGCTACTGATAGTCAGGGTTTGGCCGTTAACTTCACCAATCAGGCTGGTCCTTGCACCACCATAGAAAGATGAGTTATACCTCCACCCGTTCATACTTTGATCATTAATGTGACTGCTGGAGAACAATTCAATGTTACCGCCGGGGGTTCCGTCTAGCCTCCGCAAAATGTCGTCGATGTTTGCAGAAGGGTTGGCATAGGTTTGGTCAACTACACCGTCACCAGTAGTGTCTCGGGCATCGTAGAGGATATAGTCGTCACCTTCGATTCTGAAGTTTTGGGCTAAGACAGGAGCGGCGACCATTGCGGTCATACCTGCGGCAAGGGAGGCACTAACTAAGAATTTGTTGATAAGTCCAGCCATGATTGAAGTCTCCTAAAGTGAATGGTTGAGGGTTGAGTTAGTCCTTTTGGGGAAGCTGTAATGCTTTACCGGAAAAGGGATTGTCTTTAATTATGATTAGTTTTTCGTAGATGACACCGCTTTTTTTCATCGGTTGTGCGCTTTTAAGTTAGGGCGCAGAGTCTTTAATATAGACATAAATTTAAGGTCTGCTGTTTTTTGACTCTGTGTTTATTATAGTTGACGGTCTGGGAAAAATCTATAAAGGTTCTGTAAAGTTATGGTGATTTTATATAAAGTTATTGCCAAATTTGATGTGGTCTAAGATGGGTATGATGAGAGGGAAAAATACTCCGTATTTATACTGCAAATGAGAGGGTTTTGGGGGTGATGTTTAAGAGATTGATCCGTATATTTAAGGGAGCCGGACTCGATGAAACCCAGACCAGTGCTGGGAATTGTCGAGAACCGGCTCCTATAATGAGTTGTGGCAAGTTAGGTATTAGCTGGCTTAGGGCTGGTGGGACTGCAAGAATTGGGCAATCCTGTCTACGGCGACTTTTAAGACTTCTGGGGGATGGACGAGAGCAAAGCGGACATATCCTTCGCCGGATTTACCAAAGCCAACGCCGGGAGATACGGCGACTCCGGTTTGTTGGACTAATTGGGCGCAGAAGCGGATAGAATCTTGACTCCAGGGTTCGGGGAGTTTTGCCCAAATGTAGAGGGTAGCTATGGGGGTAGGTACATCCCAACCGATGTCATGGAGGGCTTTAACAAAGACATCGCGCCTTTCTCGGAAGGTATCAACGGTGTGGCTAATTAATTCCTGGGGGCCGGTTAAGGCAGCGATCGCTCCATTAAGAATACCACGATACTGATTAAAGTCGATCGCCGCCTTGACCTGTCGCAGAGCCAGAATCAACTGAGGATTTCCGACGGCGAAACCGATACGGAAGCCTCCCATATTATAGGACTTGGAAAAGGTAAAAAACTCTATGGAGACGGTTTTCTGGGGGTCGGCTTGCAAGATAGAGGGGGCAATGGCATCATTATTGAGGGCATTGCCTTCTGGGAAGACAAAATCCCCGTAGGGGAAATCATGAACCAGGACGAGATCATTTTTTTGACAAAAGGCTACGGCTTCCTGAAAAAATGATAAGGGAGCGATCGCCGTTGTGGGGTTATGGGGATAACTCAAGACCATCATTTTGGCTTGAGCCAATACGGCTTCGGGAATTTCCTCAAACTTGGGCAGAAAGCCATTTTCGGCTAACATAGTCATCGGATAAATTTGCCCCCCGGCTATATATACTCCCCCAGCGTGGGAAGGATAGCCTGGATCTTGCAAGAGGGCAAAATCTCCGGGGTCCAGAATAGCTAAGGGTAGATGTCCTGTCCCTTCCTGACAGCCTATGAGTTGCAGAACTTCGGTTTCCGGGTCAACGGGTACGCCATACTTTTGAGTGTACCAGTGAGCGGCGGTATCTCGAAAATCCTTAGTATTGCGGAATAAGGCGTAACCGTGGGTTGTAGTATCGTCGAGGGAGTCCCGAATGCGATCGATAATGTGATTAGCCACAGGTACATCGGAAGAACCCAAAGACAAGTCAATGAGATCTTGTCCGGCGGCCAATGCTTTGGCTTTGGCTCGATCCATATCAGCAAATACATTAGACCGTAGAGGTTCTAGTCGCTTAGAAAATTGCATAGCATTCAACTCCGACGCAAACGGGACTCAATAAGAGATTTACAGATTCTACAGGTGAGGGTCAATCCACTCAATTAGCTTGTTTTTGGTAATTGCTCCCTCTAGGGAGGCGATAATTTCTCCGCCCATAAATAGCCTCAAGGCTGGGACCCCTTCCACTTGACAGAGTTTAACTGCTTGGGGGTTGAGGTCAACTTCTAGTTTAACTACTTTTAGGCGATCGCTGTAAGTATTTGCTACGGCTTGGACGGAGGGGGAAACCAGACGACAAGGACCACACCAGGGAGCCCAGAAGTAGGCTAAAGTCGGCTGTCCAGTATTACCCAGGACTTCGGTTTCAAATTGGGAATCTTGAATGACAATGACGTTGCTACTCATTAAATCTGCTCGGCTAGTACCACTTCCTGATCACTAATTAGATTACCATAGTGCAAAATTGTGACGAGGGCAGTCCTGAATGGGGGTGCGATCGCCAAAATGCAACAAAATTTAACTTTTGAGGGGGACAGAAGGGTGGGAGAGTCGGCGGAGGGTGATTTACCAAAGATCCTGGGTCACTAGCCCGGTCGCTTCGGTTTTGCTCAACAAGCCTTGTAGGACGGCTTTTTATGTTATACTATTTTGTCTGTGCGAAACGTTTAGGAGTGAAATAGGGCTGCAATGCCTGAAATAACTTCCTAGTGGGACTTG
>NZ_JARPLU010000288.1:0-3328 GCF_032349615.1 Limnospira sp. PMC 1279.21
AAAGTCTCAATCTGATTTTCAGCAGAAGCAGAAGGAGTTGGAAAACTCTCAGTCTGAAAGGAAGAAACTGGAAACCAAAGTTAAGGAAGTTCAAGACCAGCTTAAAAATGCACAGAATAAACAGACGGAAACTCAACAGGAACTCGATAAGTCTCGCTCGGAGTTACATGATACCAGGGAAGAACTGGAAATGGCTAACTTCCAATTAGATGAAGTACAGGTGGAACTTGAACAGGCTACATTTGAGTTACATAAAATTAAGGAAGAGTTAGAGGGTTCGCAGTCTCAACTACAGCAACAGCAGAAAGAATTGGAAGAGTCGCAGTCTCAACTACAGCAACAGCAGAAAGAATTGGAAGAGTCGAGGTCGGAAATTCAAAAACTGCGGGAACAGATACAACAGATACAGCATATACAACAGTATCAAAATATGTCGCCACCAGGACAGCCAGTACAACAGTATCAACCTGCTGTAGCACAGTCTGGGAATACATATAATGCTGCTCTTGTCAAGATGTTTGCTAAAATTATTGCTGAAACTATGCCAGACTAACATCTAAATTACCATATAAAAGGTGGGGTGGATGCGTGTTACCTAACCCACCTACTATCTCACCCAACTCTCCCAGGTGTTGACCGCTAAATTAGACGAACAGAGGATTTGTAGTATCAGTTAATTTCTATGGGAACTAAAAAAGGTCGTGTCTGGATTTTTGATAATATTCAACCTACTGTTAAGGTGACTATTTTTGCGGTTCCTAAAGCGTTTGTGGGAAGTGTGGGAATGATTCAAGATAATGCGATTACCAGTTGGACTAAACTGGTTCCGAGACCGGAAATTATCTTATTTGGTGATGAGACAGGAACCGCAGAAGTGGCTAGTAAATTGAAGGTGAGACATATTCCGAATGTCCAAGTTAACGAATATGGAACCCCTCTGCTAAATGATATTTTTAGCCAAGTACATCATCACGCTTCCCACGATATTTTAACATATATTAACTCGGATATTATCCTAACTAGCGATTTTCTCGGGAATGTTCAACAGGTGATTGCTAATTACTCTAGGTTTCTGATGGTGGGACGACGTTGGAATTTGGATATTGAAGAACCTGTGAATTTTGATAACCCTAACTGGGAACAACAGCTACATCATCAAATTCATACAGCGGGAATATTTAGCGGTATCGGTGCGTTAGATTACTTTGTATTTCCTAAACCTCTGTTTAATCAACTTCCGGCTTTTGCTATTGGTCGTCCGGGTTGGGATAATTGGATGGTGGGAGAAGGATTAAAACAAGGATATCGGGTAATTAACGGGAGTCAAACTATTACGATTGTTCACCAAAATCATGACTACGGACATCTTCGGGGAAACCGCATCGAAGCGTTTCACGGACGGGAAGCAAAACAAAATCAAGCTCTTTTACAAGGACATTTCGCGGGTAATACTGCTGATGCTACTGATTATTTAATCCCCGCGACGGTGGCTAATTCTCCCCAAATTAGTATTATTGTTTGTAGCGATAATCAGGGTATCAGTTTACCCAAAACTCTTGATAGTATCCTTAATCAAAATATCGATGGTTGCGAGATTATTGTGATTGATAACGGTTCGACGGACAACACCCCGGAAGTCCTAGAAGGTTATGGAAAATCTTTGCAATATGTTGGTCAATGTGGCGAGGGAATTGTGGCTGCTAGAAACCGAGGCTTAGATATTGCTAGGGGAGAATTTATCCTGTTTTTAGATGGGGGTTCTACTTTACTACCTCATAGTTTATCAGACCTGATAGATGCTTTTGATAATCGTGCGGGTTCACTGGAAATGGTATTCTCTGGTTGGGAAATTTGGGAGGAAAATCAGCTAATTTCGGAAGTTCAGCCTTACAATAATCTCGCGCCAATTTTGCAGGGTCGCGACGGTTTACATGGTGTCCATATCTGGATGTTAACAGACTTGTGGCGATTGGTGGAAACTGGTGCGATTTTATTCCGCAATTCCTGGGTTAAACGCTGGGGAGGGTTTGACTCGAGTCTATCTCCCCATGCTGCTACTATAGATTTATTGCTAAATTTAGCATCCCATGGCGCTGCGGGAATTTGTCTACAAAGAAGGACTATAACAGTCGAGGCTGATTATAACTTGAAACGATATGCGATCGCTATCCTTTCCTCTGACTGTAATCAACTTATTCAAAATTACTTTTCTCGTCCTACCCTACGAAATTGGATGCGTCCCCTAGAAACCCTCTGTCGCTATCAAGTCCTGGTTTGGTTAGCTGCTTTAAGCTATCACACCCAAGACAAACACCAGATGATTCAATTTCTCAGACAGTCCCGCAATTATAGTCCCTATCCTGCTCAACAAACTATCAATAATTGGTATCAAAGTTTGACCCAAATTTCCCGCGCATATAATTATCCCCCCTTTCAACTGCTCTATAAAACTTAAACAAAACCGGACATAGCCGGATATTGATGTTTATTTCTTGCTTCGTCCGGGACTGTCGGCAGCACCCCGTCCACAAGTGTAATCGTCTGAACCAGGCGATTTTTCTAAATTTCTACTGGCGTTCAAATCTCTATCAATCTTCAGGCCACAGTTTGGACATTCAAAAGTCCGACGGACTAGGGGCATTTTTTGACGATAACCGCAATTAGAACAAAGTTGACTGGATGGATAAAATCTATCGGCAATAATCAACTTTGAACCATAACGTTCTGCCTTGTAACCTAGTTGACGACGGAACTCATAAAATGAAGCATCAGCGATCGAACCCGCCAAACAATGATTTTTCAGCATACCTGACACATTCAAATCTTCAATGACTACTTGGCTGTGGTTCTTAGCCAAGAAAGTAGTTATTTTATGAATCGTGTCCCGCCGAATGTTTGCTACTCTTTGATGTAGCTTTTGAACTTTTAAGAGACATTTGGCCCAATTTTTCGAGCCTTTGACTTTGCGACTTAAATGACGTTGTAATCGAGCTAGTTTTTTGGTCGTTGCTTTATAAGCCTTGGGATTAGAGAATTGGGTCCCATCGGAGCAAGTCGCCAAATTGTTAATTCCTAGGTCAACCCCGATTCTCTCTCGATATTTCGGTGTAATTTCTGGTGTGATTTCTACGAAAAAGCTAATATACCAGTCACCTGCTTGGCGCGTTATAGTGACTTTCTTAACCCAACTTTCGGGTAGAGCCTCAAATGTAGAAACCCAGCCCACAAAAGGCAGCTTATGGCGAGTTCCTGACAACTTGAATGGTTTGCCACAATTGTCAAGGGTAAAGCTATCATGGTGGCCTTTCTTCTTAAATTTAGGATAACG
>NZ_JARPLU010000289.1:0-3302 GCF_032349615.1 Limnospira sp. PMC 1279.21
TTCCTCTCCGTGATCAATCACGGAGCTTCCAACCCTCCCAGGAGTTTTACGTGAATTGTCTATTGGACAACTCCTGCTAACTAGCCACGGATAAGCGCTAATTTCAAACATCATAGCCCAATGGAAGATCGGTACTTCTCCCGCGAGTCACAATCAGATATCACCCGGATGATTCTCTCGACTGCCTTTTTTGAGGGTTTACCCGACGAGGTAGCCGAAAGAGCCACCTCTCATGTGGTGGGTCGAAGCCACCCCCCCAATCAAGTGATTTTGCTGGAGAATGATTGGGGTAGCTCAGTATATTTTATCTTAGATGGTTGGGTCAAAATTAGGACCTACAACCTTGATGGTAAGGAAGTTACACTCAATATTTTGGGGAAAGGTGAATTATTTGGAGAAATGGCAGCCCTTGATGAGGTCCCCCGATCCACAGATGTAATTACCCTCGCCCCAACCATGATTGGCAATATGCCAGCTCAGGATTTTGTCCAACTGATTAACACGGAACCATTGGCAGGTATTAGGTTGGCTCAGTTAATGGGCCGCCGTCTGCGTCAGGTTAATCGGCGGTTACGGTTGCGTGAGTCAGATAGTGCTTCACGAGTGGCAGATATTTTGTTGTTTTTGGCAGAGGGACAAGGTAAAACCACAGAATCAGGAACGACAATTCCTAATCTACCTCACCGAGAACTCAGCAGTTTGAGCGGACTAGCTCGCGAAACTGTGACTAGGGTACTCAGTAAACTGGAGAAAAAGGGATTAATTCATCGCGATCGCGATCTTCTCAGCATTCCCGATGTTCATGCCCTAGAGAGGATGTTGGTTTAACATGGGTTAGCGGTCTTGGTGCTACCATGGCCTCGCCTAACCTCGTTCCTGACCTAAGATAGCATGAGTGATTTTTCTAACCATAGCCCCCAACCATCTCCTAAACCATCGGACAGTTTCCCTTCTGTCTCCCCCCTCGTCATGGTGGAAACTGCCTTTCTGGCATCCACGGCTAGTTTGATTTGGTTTATCAACTACTACTTTCCTCTCGGTCCTCTGTTGCGAGTCTTTTTTCCCCTACCTATTGCTTTGCTGTATTTGCGCTGGGATCGACGGGCGGCGATTATGGGTGCTGTAACCTCTGGGTTACTTTTGACAGTTTTAATGGGTCCTACACGCAGCATTCTCTATGTGATCCCCTATGGTTGGATGGCTGTGGTTTTGGGCGGCTTGTGGAAACGAGGAGCCAAATGGCCGGTTACTGTGGCGATCGCCTCCTTAATTGGCGCTATTGGCTTCTTTTTCCGTTACTGGCTGCTGTCAATTCTCTTGGGTCGGGATTTGTGGGTTTATGCGACTACCCAAATTGCACAACTGCTAGAGTCTATCTTTATTCGTTTGGGGATACTTGCACCCCCAAGTTTACTATTTATTCAGATTGTGGCTGTATTGATGGTTTTGGCTAATAATATCGTTTATCTGTTTTTGGTGCATTTGGTGTCTCTGTTGATGCTCGATCGCCTTAAAAGTCCTATTCCCCGCCCCCCCCGTTGGGTACAGATTTTGCTCGACTATGAGGAATAATGGCAGTCCGAATTTATACACAGCCCCGTAATGGTCAGGCTTGGTTAAGCCAATATCGACACCAAAAGCCCATTTTTGCCTGTGTTTTGGGATTTACGGAAACGGGTTTAATTCCCGGAATTTCCGCCGCTGGCGCTACACCTGCCGATCGCCGCCGCACTTATCTCGCAGACGCTGAATTTCTGGTCACAGGTCCTGTGCCATCTCCCCGTTATCCTTTACCGCCTTTGGTGGCTGGTGCTTCCCCCGTCCTGATTTCGCGGGCTGTAGTGGCGGCGCTGAATATCCCGATTAACTTATTTAATGCTGGGGTTCCGGTAATTCCTTGTGTACCAACTATCGACCTGGGAGGAGTCCCGGCTAAGTGTCTCAGTTCCGGCGCTGCTTTGAACTCTACCATAGTTCAACATCTATTTGAGTCGGGGTTGGCTTGGGGCGATCGCATTGCTGCTATGGCTCATGATAGTTATGTGATCATCGGAGAATGTGTCGTCGGGGGAACTACCACCGCCCTGGCTGTGTTGATGGGTTTGGGAATTCCCGCCGCCGGAAAAGTTAACAGTAGCCACCCCCAGTGTAACCATGACCAAAAATTAGCCATAGTTACCGCCGGACTCCGGGCGGCTCAAATTACCCCAGGTCAAGTCGATCCCCTGACACTGGTTGCTGCTGTTGGCGACCCTATGCAAATTGCGGTTGCTGCTATGACTATTGCTGCTAGTCGCCGGGTAGGGGTTCTTTTGGCGGGGGGAACCCAAATGCTGGCTGTTTATGCTTTGGCTGAGGCGATCGCTTCTGCTAAAAATCTTTCCTGGTGTCCGGGACGGGTCGCTGTTGGTACTACTCGCTGGGTTGCAGAAGATACCACAGGGGATACTGTCGGACTCGCTAAGGCGATCGGTCCGGTTCCCCTATTGGCAACCCAACTTGATTTTACCCATTCCCATTACCCCCAACTACAAGCATTTGAGCAAGGATATGTTAAAGAGGGTGTCGGAGCCGGAGGATGTGCGATCGCTTCCTATCTGTGCAGTCAGTGGACATTAAGCCAGTTACTGACACAAATTGAACAGCTTGCTGGCCATCTGTGACCCCTCTCCCTTCAAGCGCGCACCCGCTTAGACAATAACTGTTCTTCTAGGGCTGCAATACGATTGTAAGCAGCAGTAAGCTGGGCTGTCAAACGCTGGATCTGAACATCTGCACTAAACATGGTTTCTTGGCTTACCATAGTGCTGCTATTTATATAGTGATCATCACTTAAAATATCTTTGTGTGTACCCTGGCGTTCCTCAAATCTTACAGTCATTGCTGGAGAAGGAACTGGGTATAATCCACTATTGTATTTGCGATCGTGCAGCTCCGATTCTTCCATCACCCCACTGCTATCTGTCAGTCCTTCCTCAGCAGTCCGAGTCAATGAAAACATTTCCGAAAAACCATGATCATCCCTAGGAATATTTCGGCGTAGCTGCATGACTACCTCATACAGCGCATCCACTTTATTTGTTAAGGTCATGACTTGTTCTGTCAACATATCCATAGACACTCCATGCTAGGTGATTAATAATCTTTGCCCCCATCCTAAAACAAGATTCCGCTAACCCCTGATTACTTCCGATTTATTTAACCTTTTAACTTCCCATTGAAGTTTACCCAATTCCTGGGGCGATATACTGATACATTTACGCGACATTTTTCCGGTTGTTCCCGGACAATGCGACGATAGG
>NZ_JARPLU010000029.1:0-15503 GCF_032349615.1 Limnospira sp. PMC 1279.21
ATTAATATAGTCGTCGGCAGTTGAATTGACAACGGAACCCGCCCCTACAATTATTAATTATTAATTATTAATTATTAATTATTAATTATTGCCTGTTGTTAACTGCTTACCAGGGACTGCTAATCATAGTAAAACCAGCCCAATAATAGGTGGTGAGCAAAATTCGCCATTGTCCGGGGTTTAACCGTATATCAATTATTGAGTTGCGAATCTTCTGAAGTATTATACGCTATTGTCGTAAGATGTCCTGCAAATATACGACTAAATCATGGCTCCGACATTAGAGCTAAGGTCCCCAAATCGCTAATGTTCCAATTTGGATGCCAAGATATAGGTAAAGCGGAAAAGGAGGGTGATAAATTTGTGGGGGCGGGTTCCGCAATTAGTTAAGGTTCCCGACGACAATTTTAATCAACCCGCCCCTATCCACCCTCCTAGGTATCAATCAGGAATCAGCAATTAACCCATGGTGACGAATTCTTCACCGCTGCTGGGATGAATACCCATTGTGTTGTCGAAATCTTTTTTGGTAGCTCCCATATTAACAGCGATCGCAACTCCTTGGATCAGTTCTGCTGAGTCTTTACCCACCATGTGAGCGCCCAAAACGCGATCGGTATTAGTTTCCACGATTAACTTCATTAATACCTTTTCATCAGCCCCCGTCAGACTGTGGAACATGGGTCGGAACACAGCCCGATAGCATTTAATCCCATCACCGAATTTTTCTTGGGCTTGGGCTTCTGTCATGCCTACTGTCGCCGCCTCCGGTTGGGAGAATACCGCTGTAGCGATGTTATCATGGCTGATGGAGCGCGGTAAATGACCAAATTCCGTATCTGCAAAAGCCCGACCTTCGGCGATCGCTACTGGGGTCAGGTTCACGCGGTCTGTGCAGTCTCCCACCGCAAAAATATTAGATTGAGTCGTGCGGCTGTCTTGAGTTACAGCGATCGCCCCTTTAATCGTTTCTACCCCCGCATTTTCCAGGTTTAATCCATCCAGTTTAGGCTGGCGACCTGTCGCACACAACAGAGCATCTACAATCAACGGTTCTGTATCATCACCTGTTAGGGTGAGTTTCAGACCTTCCTCGACTTTTTCGATTTTTTCAATGGTGGTATTGGTGCGGAAATTCACCCCATGCTTGGTCATACCCTCTTGAATATGGTTCCGCAGGTCTTGATCAAATCCCCGCAGGATCAGGTCACGCCGGATAATTTCTGTGACTTGGGAACCTAAACCATTGAGGATACCCGCAAATTCTACCGCAATATAGCCACCACCCCAAACCGCGAACCGTTTTGGTTGTTCCGGCAGCAAAAACATATCATCAGAAATGATACTATGTTCAATGCCGGGAATCTCTGGGCGCACCGCTTTCGCTCCCACTGCCACCAGAATTTTATCGGCGGTAATTTTGCGATCGCCTACTTCTAGTGTATGGGCATCAATAAATTTAGCGTATCCATCAATAAGTTCCACTCCGGCTTTTTCCAAAAAGCTGATATGGAGTTGGCTTAACCGTTTAACTTCCGTATCAACCGCTTGGGTGAGTTTTTGCCAATCAAAGCTACTCTCCACCTCACTCCAGCCATAGCCTACCGCGTCCTTGTATAGGTGGGAAAACTGGGAAGCATAGACCATCAGTTTTTTGGGGACACAACCCCTGATCACACAGGTTCCCCCAACCACTGAATTTTCAGCGATCGCTACTTTCGCCCCATAGGAAGCCGCCCGTTTCGATGAAGCCAACCCCCCTGAACCTGCACCAATCACAAACAAATCATAATCGTATGCCATACAATAATAGCCTCTTGTCTAAAACATCAATTTTCTAAGATGACTTGGATCGCCCAATGACTTCCAATATATTTTACCCCAATCAGTACCCGGCTCCAAATTTGTGGAACTTATTGCCCACCTGACCAGTCCAGACCATGAGAAATCAATTACCATCTAATTCATAATTGATAACTCTTGACGTATAATGGCGGTCATCATCTTTGGCTCAAATTTTGCTGATCGCAGTTGAATTAGTCGTATGATTGGGAAGTAATCATCTGGTTAGCAAGTTACAATATTATGAGAATTTGTCCCCCCAAAACTGTGTCTAAATTTCTGGTGGTGTTCCCACTAATTGGCAGCACCATAACTGCCATGTTTCCGGCGCAAGCGTTGACCCCACAACAGCGCCAGGAATTTCAGACCAATTATCTGCAAGGATGCCGAGCCGGAATGGCGGCTGAGAATATTTCCCCCCAAAGAGGAGAAGCCTTTTGTAATTGTACCTTAGATCGTTTAAGTAAACTGCCAGATGACAAATTATTGGCGCTAAGTAATCTGACAACTCAACAGGAAATTATGGCAAATCGAGATTTTCAAGCAGCTTTTATGCAATGTTCTCCCACCTTGATAAAAGATTGAAGTGAGTTGTTGATTGTCAGGAGGACCAGGGTAGAAGTTGCCCTATCTCTGGCAACCTAGTGGATAATAGAGGTATTTTACTGATATTTTAGGTAGAATTTCCCTGTATAGGAATCCACTGGAGTTATAGAGATAGAAACTATGAGTTTAAGCGTCGCGCCCTATGGCTCCTGGCAATCGGCCATCACTACCGACTTAATTATTAAAGGGGCAGTCGGGTTGGCAAGTCCTGCCTGGGATGGAGATGATATATACTGGATTGAGGGACGACCCTCCGAAGGGGGACGCAATGTGATTGTGCGCCTAACCCCCAAAGGCGATCGCATTGATTGCACTCCGGCCGCTTTTAATGCTCGTACCCGTGTACATGAGTATGGGGGAGGATCTTATACCGTCAGTGAGGGGACGGTATATTTTTCTAATTTTGCTGATGGACGCATTTACCGTCAGGCGATCGCCTCAGTTGCTCAACCCACCGAAATTGTACCCGAACCTATCACCCCAGAAGGAAATTTCCGCTATGCTGATTTGCTCATAGATACCCGCCGGGGACGTTTGATTTGTGTGCGGGAAGACCACAGCCAACCAGGAGAACCCGTTAATACCCTCATTAGCCTTAACCTTAACAACCCTGAAGATATCCAAATCTTAGCCACTGGGGCCGATTTTTACGCCTCCCCTAACCTCAGTCAAGACGGCTCGCGTCTCTGTTGGATTTGCTGGTATCATCCTAATATGCCTTGGGATGGTACAGAATTATGGGTGGCTGAAGTTACCGAAAATGGGACTTTAGACCAACAACAACGGGTGGCAGGGGGAGTCCAAGAGTCAATTTTTCAGCCTCAATGGTCTCCTGATGGAACTCTTTATTTTGTAAGCGATCGCGCTAACTGGTGGAACCTCTACCGGCTTCGTGATCAGAAAATTGAGCCATTATTTCCCCTCCCGGCGGAATTTGGACTACCTCAATGGGTCTTTGGGATGTCTACATTCGGTTTCATCTCCCAACGGCGGCTTTGTTGTGCCTATACTCAAAATGGTATTTGGTCCTTAGCTACTTTAGACCCAGAAACTCAACAATTACGCTCCTTTGATGTTTCCTATACCTACATTTCCTCCGTCAAAGTTCACAACAATAGTATTTTGATGTTGGCATCTTCCGCTACTGAACCGACCGCCTTGGTGCAATTGGATCTCAATGCTGGAGAAATCAACGTCCTGCGATCTTCCACCGAAATAGACCTAGACCCTGGTTATTTATCGGTCCCAGAACCTATTGAGTTTCCTACCGAAAATGGCCAAAGCGCCTACGGCTTCTTTTATCCACCCCAAAATAAAGACTATGTGGCTCCTGATACCGAAAAACCACCTCTCCTAGTCAAAAGCCACGGCGGACCCACGGCGGCGACTTCTAGCAGTCTCAATTTGAAAATTCAGTATTGGACCAGTCGCGGTTTTGCCGTATTGGATGTTAACTATGGTGGTAGTACCGGCTATGGTCGGGAATATCGCCAACGTCTTCAGGGTAACTGGGGAATTGTTGATGTCGCTGACTGTGTTAATGGTGCTAAGTTTCTGGCGGCGCAAGGGTTGGTTGATGGCGATCGCATGGCGATCGCTGGCGGTAGTGCTGGGGGTTATACTACTCTGTGCGCCTTGACTTTTCATGATGTGTTTAAAGCTGGCGCTAGTTACTATGGCGTTAGTGATTTGGAGGCTTTAGCTAACGATACCCATAAATTTGAGTCTCGCTATCTTGATGGCTTGATTGCACCTTACCCAGAAGGTCGGGATTTGTATATAGCCAGGTCGCCTATTCATCATAGCGATCGCCTCAACTGTCCCATTATATTTTTCCAAGGACTCCAGGATCAAGTCGTCCCCCCTAACCAAGCTGAGAAAATGGTGCAAGTCCTCCAAGCTAAAGGCTTAACCGTCGAATATGTCACCTTTGCTGATGAACAACATGGCTTCCGTAAAGCTGATAATATTAAGACAGCCTTAGAGGATGAGTTTCAATTCTATATCCGTGTATTTGGGATTGGTAACTAATAGCTACTCCCAGGGGAATGATTACCGGGGAAATTAATTGATGCTTGATTCTTGATTCTTGATAGTTAGGAATTATCAACTATTTTCCCCATAAAAAACTGCGACATTAACCAAAATATAATCTTCCTTAATTCCTAACCAGAATTAGGGGAGGTTAAACCGATATATGTCGCCATCTGTTTCCCAATTATCTACATTGTCTGCTATACTCTCGAATTACCGGAATCAGCGTAAATAATGTTTGCTGTTCCCGTTGGATATTATCCACTAAAAACCGCTTTTGTAAAGATTGAACCGCCAACAATAAATCCGAACTATTATGGTTAGTATTCTCTAGCAAATCCGCCATAGACACACCGGAATCTGATGCCGATAACCGCCCCATTACCTGTTTTTCCAAATCCGATAATTGCTGCCAAAAATAATCTAATATATGCTTGATTTCTGGCAATACCAAGATAGAGTTATTGGCTAGATATTGCTTCACACTACCACCAAAAAACTCTTTTATTGTCCGGGATACAATTTTCAAAAAGCCGGGATTACCACCATATATATCTATCAATTCTTGCCAATTATCAGCGTCTAACAAACTGGCAGAAGTCAAAATATTATGGGCTGAATCTGACCCCAAGCCTGCTAATGTCAAGCATTTAACCCGATGATTATTATTAGTTAACTCGATTAATTCTTGAGGCAAAATTGAACTATTCATAATCAAACAACTGTTATGGGATAGTTCGCCAATCGTTTTAAAGAATAATCGATAACTTTCGTAACCCGGTTTATAGCCTCCCACCAGGTTATGAGGATTTAAAATCGCCTGCACATCGTCTAAAATGAGCAAGCAGCGATGTTGTCGGAAAGATTCCATGACTAATGATAATTGTTCTGCTAATTGGTGGGATGGGTTTTGAGCTTCTGCGACTGTGGAAGCGTAACTGATGGTCAGGGGTCGGATATCCGGGTTGGGGGGAGGCAAAAATTGGGTTAAATAAGTTAAGATTGAAGATAGGGAAGGTAGGGTGCGTAAACTCCGCCAAATCACACAATCAAAATGGTCTTGAATTTGTGGTAAAAGATGCAGGGCGACTGCCGTTTTACCTATACCACTAAGGCCCAAAATCGAGACTAAATGACTGCGATCTTGTAGTATCCAATTTTTGAGAGTAGCCACTTCTTCTTGGCGATCGCAAAAATAATCCCCATTAGGTATATCAGTGCGATCGATACGCCTGAAGGACTCAGTGTTATATGGTTTAGCCATAGTTTCACCCTGGGGAGGTGGGGAATTTGTTTGAGTGACTGTATCAATGGTAACAAATTCTTCGCTATTGGACAAAGCCGGAAGTTGTAGCCTCTGACAAGTCGATCGCAAATTAGATTTATTGATTTCCTCTCCCGACGCTTGGGAAAGGGTTTTCCATAGCAGACAAGCCACCTTTTTGACATGGGGTTCGCTACAGTTGTAGCCCGCGGCAATTTCCGAGTATTTTTGATTTTGGTAAGTCCCCTGCAAAATTGCTGTCTCCAGGTCATCTAGGTGTTTTCCTGTTTGGATCAACACTAGACCGTCAGCCCATTCGATAATTTGTTGAACTTCCATAATACTAATAAGTGTTATTACTTATTCAAATTGTCTCATCTTCGCCAGTAGCGATCGGTGATCAGGGGACAAGGGACTCGTAATGAATAACACCGGATCACAGAGAAAAACAGCCTATATATCTGTGATCTGATAACTCCCAACCTGTGACCGAAAACAACTATCTGAGTTGAGGGAGAGACCAGGGACAGGTAACAGACGGCATAGAATCCTTGAGGCTGTCCTATATATAGCAGTTCCCGGACTGATGAGGTACTTTTCAAAGCCCCTCTCCCTTTCTGGGAGAGGGGTTTGGGGTGAGGGCTGTATTTCATAGAGATGAGAAGCGCTATATATGTTATATATTCGGAAAATGTCTAGTAATGGTCTCTTATCTCTGGGAATTTTATACCACTTTTGACAACTTTTGACAACTTAATACTACTTTAGACTACCTTATCCCACTAGCAATCACTCCATCCTACTCAATCAAACTTTATCCGACTTGGGAAACTTTTGCCTACCATTTCGCGACCAGCAAGCTGAGATTTTCCGAAAAAAGTAGATACACAATCCTACTTTTTGCTGCTGACATAAAGAATTTAGTTTGCTATAAATGAAAGTGGGCAGAGTTAAAGGTTAGCTACCAATAACTAATTCGTCCAGATTACATACTGGAATCCTTTATTTTATCAGAGTTCGTCTATGTGTAGGTATGTGTTCACCACCCATGTTAATAAGTTGACCATACCTACCTTTTTGAACTAAAGGGCATCTATCACCTGAATTGGCTATAATTGCTGGCAATGATTAAATATCATCGTCGGGGCTGAGTATGGCAAAAATCACCATATTTGATAGCAATTTGATAGCATATCCTTGGCAAAAAATAGCCTCGCAAATTCTCGCAAAAAAAGAAGCGTAAACCATGAAAATTAGCCAAGAAACTCACCTGAATGATTTAATCCAACAAGTCAAAGACGCTCAAGCCCAATACGCGACTTACAGCCAAGAACAGGTAGACAAAATTTTCCAAGTCGCTGCTTTAGCCGCCAACGCCTCCCGGATTAATCTGGCTCAAATGGCTGTAGAAGAAACCGGAATGGGAGTAGTAGAAGACAAGGTAATCAAAAATCACTTTGCTTCTGAATACATTTACAACAAATACAAAGGCGAAAAGACCTGTGATGTTATCGAGTCTGATCCCCATTATGGCTGGCAAAAAATCGCCGAACCCCTAGGAATTTTAGCGGGAATTGTCCCCACCACTAATCCGACATCTACCGCTATTTTTAAAGCCTTATTAGCCCTGAAAACCCGCAATGGTATTATCTTTTCTCCTCA
The DNA here is from genome assembly GCF_032349615.1 of Limnospira sp. PMC 1279.21. Lineage (NCBI taxonomy): Bacteria > Bacillati > Cyanobacteriota > Cyanophyceae > Oscillatoriales > Sirenicapillariaceae > Limnospira > Limnospira sp. PMC 1279.21. The sequence goes on from NZ_JARPLU010000029.1 coordinate 7,409, forward strand.
CCCCAGAGCCACAGAATGCACCATTAAAGCTGCCAAAATTATCCTAGATGCGGCGGTAGCTGCTGGCGCACCAGAGGGAATTATTGGATGGATAGATAACCCAACTCTCCAATGGTCTCAACAGTTGATGCAGCATCCTGATATCAGCCTAATTTTAGCAACAGGCGGACTGGGAATGGTGCAGGCTGCTTATTCATCTGGACATCCTAGCATGGGGGTTGGTTCCGGGAATACTCCCGCCATTATTGATGGGACTGCTGACCTGAAAATGGCTGTTTCTTCTATCTTAATTAGCAAAACTTTTGACAATGGTATGATTTGCGCTTCTGAACAAGCAGTGATTGTTCAAGATGAGGTTTATACCAGCGTTAAACAGGAGTTAATCGCCAGGGGTGCATATTTTCTGAAACAGCAGGAAAAAGAAGCCATCCGACAACTGATTCTTCAAGATGAGCGATTAAATCCGGAAATTGTGGGTCAGTCGGTGCAAAAACTAGCAGAAATGGCAGGTATTCAAGTAGAAGAAAATACCAAAGTTCTGATAGGAGAGGTTACAGAAGTTGGGGTTAATGAACCTTTATCTTATGAAAAGCTGTCGCCAATTTTGGCAATGTATCGGGCTAGTAGTTTCCCCGCAGCAGTTGAGACCGCCCAAAAGTTAATTATTTTTGGTGGTAAAGGACATACATCTGTTTTGTATACTCACCCTGGGAATAGCGAACATATTAAATATTTTGAAAATCGTTTGCACACTGGGCGGGTATTAATTAATAGTCCTTCATCTCAGGGGGCTATTGGCGACGTTTACAATTTCCGACTGTCTCCTTCTTTGACTTTAGGATGCGGTAGTTGGGGGGGTAATTCGATTAGCGAAAATGTGGAACCACACCATTTATTAAACATTAAAAATGTCGCGGAACGTCGGGAAAATATGTTGTGGTTCCGAGTGCCGCCCAAGATTTACTTTAAGGGGGGATGTTTACCAGTAGCCCTGGGAGAGTTACGGGGTAAAAAACGGGCTTTTATTGTTACGGACAAACCTCTGTTTGATCTGGGATTAGTTACGCAAGTTACGGAGGTGTTAGACCGGATAAAAGTACCTCATTATGTGTTCTATGATGTGGAACCAGATCCGAAACTTTCTAATATTAATAAAGGGGTGGAACTTATGAATAGTTATCAGCCCGATATGATCATCGCTTTTGGTGGCGGTTCCCCCATGGATGCGGCTAAAATTATGTGGCTGATGTACGAACATCCACAAATTGAGTTTGACGGTTTAGCCACGCGATTTATGGATATTCGGAAGCGGGTTTATGCTTTACCAGAACTAGGAAATAAAGCTATTATGGTGGCAATTCCTACTACTTCTGGGACGGGTTCTGAGGTGACACCTTTTGCTGTGGTTACCGACGATCGCACGGGGATTAAATATCCTCTCGCTGATTATGCCCTGACCCCAAATATGGCGATCGTTGACCCGGAATTAACCTTAAATATGCCGAAAAAACTAACGGCTTATGGTGGTATTGATGCGGTGACTCACGCCTTAGAAGCCTATGTCTCAATTTGTGCGTCACAGTTTACTAATGGACTGGCATTAGAAGCATTAGGGTTACTGTTTAAATACTTGCCTTCTGCTTATCAAAATGGCGCAAAAGACCCGAAGGCGCGTGAACAGGTGCATTATGCTGCCACTATTGCTGGTCTGGCTTTTGCTAATGCTTTTTTAGGTATTTGTCATTCCCTAGCACATAAATTAGGCTCGACTTTCCATTTGCCTCACGGCTTGGCAAATGCTTTAATGATTTCCCATGTAATTCGGTATAATTCTACGGATGTCCCTTTTAAACAGGCGATTTTTCCGCAGTATGAATACCCCCAAGCTAAACAGCGTTATGCAGAAATAGCTGACTACCTCAAATTAGGCGGAAATACCCTTGATGAGAAGGTAGAAAAATTGATAGAAGCTGTGGAATCTCTCAAGCAAAAAATTGAGATTCCACTGACCATTAAACAATCACTAGACATCGAAGAAAAGGAATTTATGAGTAACTTACCTAATTTGGCTAACCAGGCTTTTGATGACCAATGTACTGCTGCTAATCCCCGTTATCCGTTAATTGCTGATTTGCAGAATTTGTACGCTACTGCTTATCATGAACCGGCTGTTAAAAAAGCACCGACTCACCCAGAATCTCAGCCGGAAAATACGGCGCAAACTCAACAAAAACAATATCTGGAAATGATTGACAAGTATTGTCAAGGTGGTGAGTCGGCTATGGCTGTTGGCGACCTGGATAAGGATACATTAATCGGGTTAAATGATGCTTGGTGGAAAACTGGGGTTATGTAATCCCATGTAATCGAGGATATTTCCATCAAATTTACTTGACTTTCGGCTTTTGGCGATCGCTATAACATAGCGATCGCCATTTGATTGACCTGTTTTGAGTAATCATCACTTGACCAAATTCTCCCCAACTATCTGGCTATTGCTGAAAATGCCACCCGCCCAAAAGTTAAAAAAATGTTAATTTTTACCAGAATCATCAAAAAGTATTGTATGATGTATGCAATTTATAATAGCAAGGAAAATATTAATATGACTACAGCCACTAAAGTTAAGGCTTATGCGGCTTTAAATTCCGGTGAAAAATTGCAACCTTGGGAATATGAACCAGAACCTCTACAGGTTGATGAAGTAGAAATTCGAGTCACTCACAACGGCTTGTGTCATACGGATCTTCACATGAGGGATAATGATTGGAATGTCAGTCAATATCCCCTGGTTCCCGGTCATGAAGTGGTTGGAGAAGTTACAGAAGTTGGGGAAAAAGTGACTTCTCTACATAAAGGCGATCGCATAGGGGTTGGCTGGATTAGAAATTCCTGTAGGTCTTGCGACCATTGCTTACAAGGAGAAGAAAATATCTGTCGCGAGGGCTACACAGGTCTGATTGTAGGTCATCATGGGGGATTTGCTGACCGCCTACGGGTTCCCGCAGATTTTACCTATAAAATACCCGATGCTTTAGACTCCGCCAGCGCCGCCCCCCTATTATGTGCCGGAATTACCGTTTATAGCCCCTTGCGGACCTATATAAAACACCCGGGGATGAAAGTTGGGGTGATGGGAATTGGCGGACTCGGACACTTAGCGATTAAGTTTGCTAGGGCTATGGGGGCTGAAGTTACGGCGTTTTCTACTTCCCTAAATAAACAAGAACAAGCTAAGGAATTTGGCGCTCATAACTTCCAACAATGGGGGACGGCTGAAGAAATGAAGGCGATCGCCGGAAGTTTTGATCTAGTGCTTTCTACTATCTCTTCAGAAACTGATTGGGATGCGGCTTTTAGCTTGTTAGCTAATAACGGGGTTTTGTGTTTTGTGGGTATCCCAGTTTCGACTTTAAATATACCCCTAATTCCTTTGATTTTTGGTCAAAAAGCTGTGGTGGGTAGCGTTGTCGGCGGTCGGCGGTTTATGGCGGAAATGCTGGAGTTTGCAGCGGTGAATCAGATTAAACCGATGATTGAAACTATGCCATTAAGTCAAATCAATGAAGCTATGGATAAGGTAGCCGCTAATCAAGCCCGCTATCGGATTGTTTTACTAGCTGATTAGCCAATAGTTGCAATCACGGCTAGATTTACCAGGTTATAGCGCCAAGATACTTGCTGAGAATTTTGGCGCTAATTTCTACTGAAAATTTGTCGGGGAACTGGTGGCGGATAATTTGGCGATCGCATCAATTATTCCCAGGGAAAAAGCATAACCGGGGGGACAGGGTAATTCATCTGTGGAAAGGGGTAGTGATTCCCCTACCGTTGATAATAATGGCGGTTCTGTCGTCGTTTGGATGCTTTCACAATAGTTAACTCTCGTGATATAATCAGAGGGGGTTTTCCGAAAACTAGGCAGACTAAAAGTTCCCAAATCTGTCGGGTCTTTGGGTTGCCAATTTTGTTGGCGTTGGTTATCCGCATCTGAGATTTTACCCCCCCATAAAACCGCTACATAACCATAACTATCACTTTGGCGAGGAATCGCGGCTATTTGTACTCCATGATTATTAATAACTTGTACCTCAAAATAATGGCTAGGTATGGCAATTAATTGTGAGAGTTGGTCGATAAATTTTCCCGTGTCTAAATAGGCTTCGTTTTGCAGATTAATATAAGTAGATAATGATTGAATAGCCTCTAAATTACTAGGGCGAATAATCGGTTCATTTCGTGAGGTAGTGGGTTCAATCTTTGATGATTGTTGGGTGGTTTTGAACACAGAAAACAGGGCTATAGATGCAGCGATCGCACTCCCAAACCACAAATACCTACCATAGACATTTTTCGCTTTTCGAGGCTGATTGAGGTCTTTTAATGCCGCTGAAGCTGATGTATAACGGTTACTTAGACCTGGCGAAATTAGACCATCTAAAACTTCCGCTAATTGAGAACTAACCGCATTTTCCCCCAGCCAATCTCGCCATACCCAATGATTATCACCATCCACCAAATTAAACGGTGATGTATTCGTTAATAAATAAATACAGGTCACACCTAAACTATACAGGTCACTGGCAAAAACCGCTTTTCCTCGTAATTGTTCTGGGGCGACAAATTCCGCAGTTCCGATGCTAGTTCCCGTTTTAGCCAGGTTAGTTCCCGTGTGGAGTTTACTCGCCCCAAAGTCTACTAAAAAGAGAAGTTTATCGCTTTGTCTACGGATAATATTAGCGGGTTTAACATCCCGATGAATTAGGTTTCTGGCGTGTAGATATTGTAAAATCGGTAAAATTTGATTGAGGATATCTCGGATTTTGCTTTCCCCAAATACCCCCCTTTCCGCTAATTCTTGTTCTAAGGTTTCTCCCGGAATGAACTCTTGGATAATATACTGTTGTTCATCTATGGAAAAATATGCCAAAAATTTGGGAATTTGGGGATGGTTAAGCACCTGTAAACTTTGGGCTTCTCGACGGAAGAGGCGAGAGGATACTTTAGCATCATTAGTCAGAAGGGTGAAAAATTGTTTAATCGCACAGGGAGGGTGATTAGTTTCGCTTTCATCTATACCTAAATAGGTTCTTCCAAACCCCCCAGACCCAATTTCTCTCAATCCTCGATAGCGATCGCCTAACTTTAATGACTGACCGCAGCGTTCACAGGATACAATATCCTTGGGGTTTTCGTGGCGACAGGCGGGATTAAAACAAAGACTCATAGTTTTTCCCTGGGACATAGTTATCCCTTAACTCTAACACAGATCCTAAGACTATGAGATAATCAACTGTTGATGATTATAATGTCCGTCTGATGAATACAAGCGATAAAATCAAACCCGACTGGGCTGGTGGTGATTTCCTCTCCCAATTTGTGAATCTTCTCATCCAAACTAAGCCAATTTTCAACCTCATGAAATATCAGGCTAGGCGGGTGTTAATTAAAACCGCCGAAAAGAAAGGCATTCCCTGGCGAGAAACTTATCAGCAACTCGAAGGGTCTGGCGTAACAGCCTTACTCCCAGAAATCACTGATACCACAGTAGTTTACCCCGACTATTATCAAGTTCCCTTTCATGCTTATGATGAAGGAAATCTTTGCTGGAAAGCTGCTTTTGAGGCGGAGTCTGCTACCTATTCAATGGCTTTGCGAGTATGGCCAAAAGAGGATTTATCATGGCTAACAGCCCAGGAAAGGTTGCGGCACAGTTTTCATCAGGTTTTAGAAAACTATAGCCCTAACCCAGTTCATGATATTTTAGATATAGGTTGTTCCGTGGGAATTTCTACCCAGGCTTTACATAGTTATTATCAACACAGACAAGAAACCTCAATCCGAACAGTAGGCTTAGATGTATCTCCCTATATGTTATCGGTGGCAAAAATGCGGGATACTCAAGGAAAAATTAGTGAGTGGAAACACGCTAACGCTGAGAATACCGGTTTTCCTGATGATTCTTTTGATGTGGTAACTTTGCAATTTGTGATTCATGAATTACCGCGAACAGCCACGCGGAAGATATTTAAAGAAGCCTTACGAATTTTGCGATCGCATGGTGTGTTAGCCATAGTTGATAATAACCCCAAATCCGCCGTCATTCAAAATCTGCCACCCGTGCTATTTACCTTAATGAAAAGTACAGAACCCTGGACGGATGATTACTATACCTTTGATGTAGAAACCGCCTTATCTGAATGTGGATTGAACTATCAAACCACCATCGAAACTGACCCTCGTCATCGAACTATTATTGCCATCAAACCTTGATTTAAAAAATAGGGCGCTATTGCGCCCAAGTGAAAATCGGCGTTTTTCTAGTTAGGACTTATTGCCAAAAACCTGTTTGCGTAAAGCGTTAACTTCCTGTACTAATTCCTGGCGGGTGGAGGCTTTCAGCAAGTAACGGTAGACAAACCAAGCCGCATATCCCATGCCAATCAACTCAAAAGTGGGAGCTACCAAGGGAATATCATTGAGGGCATCAACTACCGCAAATAACACCTTAATTGTGACCACTGCCACCACAATTAACAGGATAGTAACAATAGGTTTTTGATACTCTCCAAAAAACTTGGAAACATAACCTGGTAGTTCCGACAAAAAGACAACTACTTTCTCTTTGATTTCTTCAAATTGTTCTTTATTCGGTCCCTGGTCTGGTGTGGGTGTCATAGTTCCTCCTTCGGGGGAAGCTGTGGTGGGGTTGGCACTTTTGGTAGGTTCTACCATGTTAAATCTCCTTCGACTTAATACAAGATTATCGCTATTGACACTCCCAGCCCTAACAGGACGGGGATTCTTGGGTCTTCGGGGAGCGAACGCTTAACCCCTCACCAAGCATCTTCACCGCGTGTCCCACGGCTGCAAGTCCACGCCTTGAAGTTGAGTTTTTCGGCGAATATCACCCCTACCCTATCACAGAGACGGTCCGCTAGTTTCCAGAAGAAATACCGCCTGGTATTGCAGATCTATTCCTGCAATTGAGTCACTTTCATAGATCACCCTTGCGCCGGGCTAGGTTTCAGGCCCAATTATCCGGTAAACCGCATTTTTCCAGGGTGTCCCTATCCTGCAATAGTTCTTTAGTGGGTCGATCTACTTGAATTTTGCCATCTCCCAAAATTAGCGATCGCTCTGTTACTCGGCTTACCCATTGTAGATCGTGGGAAGCAATCAATAGGACTTCGATAGGTAAATTAACCAAAATTTCCGCTAAGTTACGCCGCCACCACGGGTCTAGCCCATTGGTCGGCTCATCTAAAATCAAAATGGTAGGATTTAGGGCTAGAATGGCTGCTAAGGTGGCTAAACGTTTCTGACCCCCTGATAGTTCATGGACAGACCGATGAGCCAATTTAGCTAAACCAAATTGGGCTAATAATTGATGGGCGATTTCTGAGGCTTGCTCATTACTAACCCCATAATTACAGGGACCGAACATGACATCCTCAAAAATGGTCGGCATAAATAGCTGGTCGTTAGGGTCTTGGAAACCAAAACCTATCTGGCGGCGTATCTGTCGCAGGCTTGACGGTTCTACCAAGGTTCCCTGAATCCAAATCTTGCCACTGTTAGGAGTTTTTAAGCCAATTAGGGTTTCCATCAGTGTACTTTTACCCGTCCCCGTTGGTCCGAGAAGCCCTAGACGTTCTCCTGGGTTCAAGCTAAAGGAAATTTCCCGCCAAATTGGCTTTTCCCCAGCATAGCTAAATGTCAGATTCTCAACTCTTATGCTACAATCAGATTCCCAATGCGATCGCTTCATCAAAACGCCGTTTATCTTCAAGATGGTCTTGGGGAATTCATAATTCACAGCGGAACCCACCCCTACCCAATTATTAATTATAGCCGGGTTTCTACCGCAGAAGTCAAGAAACCCGGTTTCTCAAAGAAACCGGGTTTCTAACCAGTGATTATTATTCGCCGTGGGGCGGGTTTATTAAGATGGTCGTGGGGAATTCATAATTCACAGCGGAGGCGCGCCCCTACCTAATTATTTATTAGAAGTCAAGAAACCCGGTTTCTCAAAGAAACCGGGTTTCTAACCAGTGATTATTATTCGCCGTGGGGCGGGTTTATTAAGATGGTC
>NZ_JARPLU010000029.1:15513-37570 GCF_032349615.1 Limnospira sp. PMC 1279.21
CGGGTTTCTAACCAGTGATTATTATTCGCCGTGGGGCGGGTTTATTAAGATGGTCGTGGGGAATTCATAATTCACAGCGGAGGCGCGCCCCTACCTAATTATTTATTAGAAGTCAAGAAACCCGGTTTCTCAAAGAAACCGGGTTTCTAACCAGTGATTATTATTCGCCGTGGGGCGGGTTTATTAAGATGGTCTTGGGGAATTCATAATTCACAGCGGAGGCGCGCCCCCACCCAATTATTAATTATAGCCGGGTTTCTACCGCAGAAGTCAAGAAACCCGGTTTCTCAAAGAAACCGGGTTTCTTAAGATGGTCGTCAGCCCTTCATAATTATTAATTATTAATTATTAATTATTAATTATGATTGGATTCCCTCCTGCATAGTTTGCAACCATTGAATCAGACAATCGAGCTGCTTACTAGGAGGTAAGGCCCCCAAGCCACGAATCTTTACCTGTTTGCGACCGTAGATAAAGCGAGGCTGTAAATGTTCAGGTAAATTCTGCTTTAATAAATTCCAGGCGGGTTCTTCCATAGGTGTTTCTAAAACAATATTCTGCTTAGAATCATCCGGTCTAATGCGAGCAAACCCCAACTTTTTAGCGATTTGTTTTAACTCCATTACCCGGAGTAACTGTTGGGCTGGTGCGGGAATTTTACCATAGCGATCGCTCCAATCTTCCTCAATTCTACTTAACTCTTCCGAATCCTGACAAGATGCCACCGCCCGATAAGCACTCATTTTTTGATCTAAATCTGTGATATAATCTGATGGGATGAATGCCGTCAAAATCAGATCCACCTGAGTATCATCGACCTGGGGAATTTCCTGTCCGCGTACCTCTTGGATAGCTTCCTGTAGCATTTCGGTATATAAATCAAAACCGATCGCATTCATTTGACCCGACTGTTGAGCGCCCAAAATATCCCCAGCGCCGCGAATTTCCAAATCTCGCATCGCCAATTGATAACCAGACCCCAACTGGGTAAACTCCTTAATCGCCCTCAGTCGCTTAACTGCATCTTCTGTTAAAGCCGCCTGTCCGTCACCTTTAACCGGATAAAATAGCCAAGCGTGGGCTTGAACTCCCGCCCTCCCCACACGACCGCGCAACTGATACAATTGTCCTAGCCCGAATTTATGGGCATCCTCGACCAGAATAGTATTAACACGGGGGATATCTAAGCCCGACTCAATAATGGTCGTACAGACGAGAATATCAGCCTCTCCGGCGCTAAAAGTGAGCATGATCGACTCTAACTCTCCAGCTTCCATTTGACCATGAGCGATCGCCAATCTAGCACTAGGGACCATTTCTCTAATCGCCGCCGACTTCTCCTCAATACCCTCAATGCGGGGAACCACATAAAACACCTGTCCTCCCCGATCTAGTTCCTGACAAATCGCCGCCCTAATAGTTTCCTGGTTTAATGGTCCTAAATGGGTTTGAATTGGGCGACGAGAGGGTGGTGGGGTTGTAATTAAACTCATTTCTCGAATACCTGATAACGCCATATACAGCGTCCTGGGAATGGGAGTCGCCGTCAGAGTCAAAACATCCACATGAGTTTTTAGGGCTTTAATTTTCTCTTTTTGATTCACCCCAAACCGCTGTTCTTCATCCACTACCAACAGTCCCAAATCCCGAAATTTAATATGTTTAGATAACACCGAATGCGTACCCACAATAATATCTATTTCTCCGGTCGTTAACTTTTGTTGAATCAACTTTTTTTCACTAGCGCTACGGAAGCGATTAAGCAATCCAATTTCAATTGGATAAGGCGCAAAACGTTCTTTTAGTGTGTGATAATGTTGTTGGGTGAGAATCGTTGTGGGGGCGAGAAATGCCACTTGTTTCCCCGCCGTAACTGCTTTAAAAATCGCCCTAATTGCTACTTCCGTTTTCCCAAAACCGACATCTCCACACACCAGACGATCCATAGGGCGATCGCTTTCCATATCCCGTTTCACATCTTGGCTACATTTCAGTTGGTCGGGAGTCGGTTGATAAGGAAAAGAATCTTCCATTTCCTGCTGCCAAGGTGTATCCTGGGGATAGCTAAATCCAGTTTTTTGGGAACGTTCGGCGTAAAGTTTCAGCAAATCAACCGCCAATTTTTTAATGGACTTACCCACTTTTTCCCGACTTTTTTCCCAGGCTTTACCCGTCAACTTATTGAGTTGGGGAACCTTCGACTCTGACCGCCTTAGACGGGATAAAGTTCCCACCTGATCCGCCGCCACTCTTAGGGTTCCATCTGCATATTGTAACACTAAATAATCGCGGATTTCTTGATTAATAGTCAGGCTTTCCAACTTCACAAATTTACCGATTCCATGTTGGCGGTGAACCACATAATCTCCCGGTTGTAGTCGATTCGGATCTACCTGTTTGGAGGCGGCGCGGCGGCGTTTGCGGATATAACCAGAAGTAGCTAAAGCGTGTTGACCATAAAACTCTCTGTCCGTGATAATAACTAAACGGAAGGTGGGGAGAATAAACCCTTCTAATTCGGCTAGTCCCGTATATTTTAAAGCAATGGGGGTATTACGGATTAATGAGTCTATGGCTGGATAGTCGCGGGGGTTGGGTATAAATTTAGATGGGCAATCATGTTCCGATAACAAAGCCACTGAGCGGCTAGGTTGGGCGGAAATTAGAAAGACTGTAAATTGGCGATCGCGTTGTTGGCGAATCACCTCGGCAATTTTTCCGAATTGGTGGGGAGTCACCGGGACGGGACGACTGGCTAAGTTTATCGATGCCGTGGAAGCCTGAATAAGAGGGGATTTATAATCAGCCAGTTCACTGAGATACAGCCTATCAAAACGATTTTCAACCGTCGCTAGGGACTCCCGGAAGCATTGATGAATTGCCGGAATTTCCACAGATATCCCTTCTGCTGTTACCAGCTTACCTTGTTCATTTTGCCACTGTTCATCGATATGTTCAAACCAGCGATCGCCATGACCTGCACATTGGTCAGGTTCATCAATTACCGCTAAAGTTAATTCCGGTAGATAATCAATTAAAGAAGCTGGCTTGTGATATGCTAATCCTAACAGATGAGATAGTCCGGTTTTCGTCTCCGATATCTGAGCCGATTTGAGAGTTTCTAGGGTCTCCGTAGATAGGGATAAATTCGCTTCGATAATGGGAGCAAAATTCGTCGGCGTGAGAATTAGTTGCTCAACCCGATCAAGCGATCGCTGTGTCACCGGGTCCAGTTCCCTAATTCTTTCTAACTCATCCCCAAACCATTCCAGACGCACCGGAAGTTCTGAAGCCACAGGGAACACATCTACAATATCTCCCCGGCGACTCCACTGCCCCTCAGTTTCCACCACTGCCACCCGTTGATATCCCAACTGGGCGAGTTTTTCGTCTATGGTTTTTCCTTCCCAGGTCATCCCCAACTTCAGGGTTAGACAATAACTCTGGAAGTCGCTCACCGGAGGGAGATGGGGTTGTAAAGACCTCTCTGTAGCTACCACCGCCACCGGGTCTGCTTTCCCTGTGTTTCTTGCCACTAAGTCCGCTAATACCTGCATCTGTCCCCAGACCATCTCTTCGCTATAACTGGGTTCATAGGGGGATGCTTCCGAGGTCGGGTAAAAGTGTACCGTCTGCCACCCCATCACCTCTAGCTGGGCTGACCACCTACCAGCCTCTTCCAAAGTAGCTGTTATCACCAATAGGTTTAACCCCGCTTCCTGGGCTAAAGCTGAAGCCGTCAGTCCTTTGGGAACACGGGGAAGACCGTTAAGGTGAAGAGCTTGCTGTTGGTTCAGTTTAGTCAGAAGTTCAGCCGTCAGAGGCGATCGCCCCAAGGTCCGAACTACAGCAGAAAAGGTCATAAGTTAGCCGACTGACAACAAAATATTTTTATATTCTATAACCTTTGGGCTATTTTGACGGCAACTTCTCTGATTTCCCCCACTTACCCTGATTGCCTATTTATCAACTCCACATCATCCGCCCATTTCCCTTCTGCCTTTTGATTACACTATTATCAAGTATTTCTACTCCCAAACCATGCCCCTCCCTATTCCCAGTTATCCATCAGAGATAGGTATGGACAATATCCGTCGGGACTGCTATCCTAATCAATCATCCGAGGAAGTAAATCCATAAGACTTCATGAAAAAATTATTACCATCTGTAAAATTACCCCCCTGGCGGCAAATTTTACTCCTACTGTTTTGCTGGACAATTCTACCGTTCTTCTTAGTAGAAGTAATCATGATTGTCTCCGAACCCTATTTATTTCGCGGACTCTATCAATACGACCCTGATATGGGGTTTAAAATTCGAGGTCATGCTAACGGTAATAATCAATTTGGCTTCAATGACCGAGACTATCCCCTCCAACCAGATCCTGATATATTTCGGATGCTCATTCTCAGCGACTCTTTTAATTGGGCTGGTGGTCAACAAGGCAACTATACCGCTTTATTAGAAAACCAATTTCGGGAACATTACGGACAGCATCAAGTCGATGTCATTAATGCTGGATATCCCGGAACCCATACCGCCGAACAACTAGCCTTATTGAAAAAATATGGATTGCAGTATAATCCCCATTTAGTCGTCTTGGGTTTTTTTGTGGGGAATGATTTTGTTGATGCTGACCCCTATCGAAAACGAATTATTGTGAACGACCTTTACATTGATATTGACCGCCGTCAGGAGTTAATAATATTTGGCTATCCGATTATTCCTAAATCACGACTCTTATTGTTTATTCAACAAAAATATAAAATCTTTCGAGAAGCCGCTAGGTCTCAACAGTCTCAACAGTCTCATCAACTCCCCCAGAGTCAGTTAGTGGCGACTACCGAGGCGATCGCCTTAGACGAACCCGAAACATCCCCAGGTATTCTGTCCCTGGAGAAATTTCTGGATGTAGAACGTGGTCGGCTGAGTTTCTGCAATATCGAGAAGCTACAAAATGGCGATCGTGATGCTAACATTAACTATATCTTGGATAGCATCTCAGAAATGAATGCCATTCTCCAAGCCAGGAACATTAAGTTTATCGTGGCTATCTATCCCGACGAATACCAGGTTAACGACCACTTGTTAAATCAACTCCAGTCTACCTTTTACCTAAACTTAGATGATTATGACATTACCTGTCAGCAAAATATCCTCATCTCCCATTTGGAGTCAAACAACATTCCCTATATTGACCTCACTCCTAGATTTAGAGTAGAACAACAAAACCGCCATCTCTATCTATTCCAAGAACCCCATTGGAACTCCCACGGAAACCAACTGGCTAAAGATATCTTGTTTGAACACTTAGTTAAAATTACCGACTCCGTATTCGCACCCGAGGAAAAATGAACCAATACAAGTTAAACATTTCCCCAAAATTACCGATAAAAGCCATTGTTAATAACCCAGTTTGTAAATTTTTTAGCCAAACCTTAATTATCGCGGGAATTACATTTCTGCTAACCGAGGCTACCTTCAGGATTTATCACAGAATTAATCCCACATTTGTTTTCTATAACCGTTCATATAATCGTTGGCGAGGAAGACCCCACGCCCAAGATTTTGACTTTCAACTAAACTCCCATGGCTTTAAAGATGTGGAATTTACCCAAGCAAAACCGGAGGGTATTTATCGAATGTTGGGAATTGGTGATTCCTTCGCCTTTGGAATAGTTCCCTATCACTATAATTATTTAACCTTGATTGAGAAACAGCTAAACAGCCAAGATAAAAATATCGAAGTGATCAATATGGGAATTCCTGGCTTAGGACCCGCCGCCTATTTGGCTTTATTGATTAATGAAGGGTTAGTGCTTAATCCTGATAAAATCCTCCTATCCTTTTATATTGGTAATGATTTTATCGACAATCACCTAACTTCCCTCGATAGAAATAAGCACACCTTCTATACCGTCGCCTTTTTACAATCTTTGATTAAACTCCAAACTCAGTTTGAAGGGACTGTCTATAACCCCAATAACCTCGAATATAAAGACGACCACCCCACCTTAACTGATGAGTCCTATCTTGAACAGGTTTCTAACCTAAGTCGTATGTTTGATATTAGGACAAGGGACGGCATTTTCCTAGGGTTTTTTGAAGACGCTATGGCGGATATTCGCCGCATTAAGGAGATTTGCGATTATCGAAATATTGACCTAACCATTGTGATTATTCCTAGCGAGGTACAAGTCAATAAACAATTACAATCCCAAGTTATTGATATCCTCAAGCCTGATGACCCCCAAGGTTTGGATTTTGATCACCCTAACCGCCTCCTACGCGATCGCCTTTCTCAATACAATATCAACTATATCGACTTATTAGATGATTTTAGGCAGGTTTCCCAGACTACCCGACTCTACCGACCTAATGACAGCCACTGGAATATCGCCGGAAACGCATTGGCGGCGGAATTAATTACCAAACATCTACTTACTCACCACTTCAACTCTGACGGGGATTAGCATAAATGTGGAATTTTGTCAAGCCCCCTAATTTTGGCCTAAAAAATACTCGTGCATCGCGGCGAAATCTTCTCGAGTCTCTATTCCCGAAATTGGTCAATGTCACTACGGCTTTACTGGCTTTGGGTTCCTATAATCTCTCTTGTAGCTGACATAACCCACACCAAGAGGAGCATAACCTATAGATTCCACTCTATCATTAACATTGGGGCTTGTCAAGTACCGATTCTCTCGTCAGATTTTCTGCGATAATGAGAACCATTATCATCCCAAAATTTACAGAATGATTTAATGTTTGTATCTAAAACCATGTTTAGATAATCCTAGATTATGTTTTATAGCCAGAAACCGGGAATTTTTGTGATTGACGATATTGTAGTGATATTCTATAATTCATGGATTAAATAAAAGTAAATTATTACTAATAATCTACATGAGTTGTAATTACTGCTCTAAAAACTGTTCAGGTAAAACGTCTAGCTCACCGAGACATTGGTGGAAGTGGTGGAGACCGAAAAGCGATCGCCATTTCTCGGCGGTGTCAAATAAGCCTACAGTCGCCCTAGTGGGTTCTCCGAATGTGGGAAAAAGCGTATTATTTAATGCCCTAACTAGCCATTATGCCACAGTTTCCAACTATCCGGGAACCACCGTAGATATTTCCACAGGAGACATGATAATTGGAGACAAAGCGATCGCCATTATAGACACCCCAGGGATGTATTCTCTCTTACCCATTACCGAAGAAGAAAAAGTCGGTCGAGACCTATTGATGACTAGGGGGATAGATTTGGTCATTCATGTAGTAAATGCCCAACATTTAGGGAGAATGCTAAACCTAACCCTACAATTACTAGAAGCCGGATTACCAGTTTTATTAGCAGTTAATCTGATTGACGAAGCCGACCATCTTGGTATTAAAATCAATGCTGAAGACTTAGAGGAAAAGCTAGGTATTCCCGTAGTGTTAATGGCTGCAGCCCATAATATTGGAGTTCAAGAATTAAAAACCAAGGTAGTAGATTATGTTGAGTCCAGTAGTGTATCCTCCGACCATAGAAATAGCGATCGCTCACATCGAATCTCTGTTATTGAAAGATAATAGTCTCCCCTCCTATACCCTCTCCCATAGAAGTTTAGCCCTACTAATTTTGCAGCGAGATCCCCAATTTTTGGAGACCATAAAAACCAGCCCCTATCGGGAAGAATACGATCTGGCTATTATGGAAGCCCAGGTCAGTCTTGATGTTCCTATTAGTCGTGCGATCGCCATTACCCGACAAGAAAAAGCCGGGAATATTGAAAAAGAAGTCTTAACCGAATCAGCCTCCGACACCTCAGACCTAGCCGAAAAATTGCACCAGATTACAGTTAATCCGATTACCGGGTTTCCTCTACTTTTAATCATCCTATATTTCGGCGTTTATAAATTTGTCGGTGAGTTTGGCGCGGGGACTCTAGTAGACCTAATTGAAGGCGGTTTTGAAACCTATATTAATCCCAGGGTAGATGCTTTCGTAGCCGCCGTAATTCCCCTAGAGATATTCCAGGATTTATTGGCTAATGATTATGGTATTATTACTCTAGGAGTTCGTTATGCGATCGCTATTGTTTTACCCGTAGTAGGGACTTATTTTCTCATGTTTTCCCTATTAGAAGATAGTGGATATTTACCCCGGCTATCTCTCATGCTAGATCAGTTATTTAAGATAATAGGCTTATCAGGAAGGGCGGTAATTCCCATGGTATTAGGCTTAGGATGTGATACTATGGCAACTGTCGTCACCCGCACCCTAGAAACTCGTCGGGAGAGGATGATTACCATTTTTCTCCTCGCCCTAGCTGTTCCCTGTGCCGCCCAGTGGGGCGTGATTTTAGGACTGCTTTCCATGAAACCAACAGCCCTATTAATTTGGGGGGGATTTATCCTCTCCGTTTTTCTAATAGTCGGCGCATTAACTTCTCGGATTATTCCCGGAAATAGATCCGAATTTTATATGGAAGTTCCCCCTTTGAGAATACCCAAGTTACAGAATATCCTCATCAAAACCTATCTGCGTATGAAGGGATATTTTTGGGAAATAGTCCCCCTATTTATTTGGGTTTCCGTGTTTATTTGGATTGGTCATTTAACCGGAGTCTTTAACTGGTTGGTTGGTTTATTGGAACCCATTACTTTAGCCTTGGGACTACCTCGAGAAGTCGCACCTATTTTCCTCTATGGTTTCTTTCGTCGTGATTATGGCGCGGCGGGACTTTTTGATTTAACTCAAACTGGTATATTAACAGGTAATCAATTAGTAGTTACCGCCATAGTTTTGACTCTGTTTCTCCCCTGTGTGGCGCAGTTTCAGGTAATGGTTAAAGAACAAGGTTTGAAAATTACTCTGATTATGGTAGCATTGATTATACCTTTTGCTTTTACCATGGGATATGGTGCGAATTTTTTACTGGACCTGGTTGGGGTGAATTTTTAATGATTTCTCTCGTGAGTTTGGATCTGAGGGTAGATGCGATCGTTGTCGAGATTAAAACCCAACAGGACACTATCCTACATAAACTCTTTGCTATGGGAGTTATGCCAGGAGTACCTCTATTTTTAGAGCAACGTTTTCCCTCCTATGTTATCAAAATCGGACGTTCACGGGTCGCTTTAGATACCGAAACAGCTAAAACTATTTTTGTCGAGGTTAAAGCATCACCCTAAACCTATGTCAGTTCATCTTCTCAACCCTCACAGGTCCGAGACTCTCCCTCAAATAGAAAGTCACCAGTTGGGAGAGTTACCCTCATATCACCTACCCACATAGGAGTTTCCCCGTTGACTTGAAAAGGTCGCGGTTTTCCGAAGTGGGAAGTTGGGAGAGTCTCCCTCAAACGGAAAGTCACCAGTCGGGAGAGTTACTCTCATATCACCTACCCACATAAGAGTTTTCAGCTTGACTTGAAAAGGTCGCGGTTTTCCGAAGTGGGAAGTCGGGGAAGTCTGTCAAATATCACCTACCCACATAGGAGTTTTCAGCTTGACTTGAAAAGGTCGCGGTTTGGTGAAGTCGGAAGTTGGGAGAGTTTTCCTCAAACAGAAAGTCGGAAGTTGGGGAAGTCGGTAAAATATAACCTACCCACATAGGAGTTTTCAGCTTGACTTGAAAAGGTCGCGGTTTGGTGAAGTCGGAAGTTGGGAGAGTTTTCCTCAAACAGAAAGTCGGAAGTTGGGGAAGTCGGTAAAATATAACCTACCCACATAGGAGTTTCCCCGTTGACTTGAAAAGGTCGCGGTTTTTAGAAGTCGGAAGTTGGGAGAGTTTTCCTCAAACAGAAAGTCGGAAGTTGGGGAAGTCGGTAAAATATAACCTACCCACATAGGAGTTTCCCCGTTGACTTGAAAAGGTCGCGGTTTTTAGAAGTCGGAAGTTGGGAGAGTATCGGTAAAAGAGAAAGTCGATAATTGGGAGAGTCAACTATCGACTATTAATCATTAACTGTTTAGGGGGATGATAGATTATGATTGGGAGTCAGGACGTACTAACCATTTAGAGATTTGATTCATAGCCCCGATTAGTAACGCACCCGCCATCAATAGACCGATCGCCGGAGTGAAAACAGGTTCCCAGAGTTGATACCAAAGTTCTAATCCCAGGTTAACCCCCATAGATTTACCCAAAACAGCGATCGCCAACCATAGGAAACTCAATAACACCAAAAACACATCAGCTACCAAAAGGCGGTTCAACCAGAGAATAACTTGTTCTTTCATGTTCGGATTCTGCTAAAATATTTATCTAAATAGTCATTCTAGGCAATCTGTGTCAATATGGTTCGCTACACCCTCCCCCAAAGTCCAGAAATTATCCTGTCTGTCCGGGGTAAAGACTCCCCTAAAGCCCGTGACCAGGCTATGGATAAACTTATGGAACTTATGGATGATGGAAAATTACCCACTGAGTTGGAAGATGGCTTTGGTCCAGAGCAGTTTGTGGAGGTTAAGGAAACCTCTATGGCAACTACTGGAGAAGAAGATGCTGTCACGGAAGCTGTCCAGACCCTTAGCAACCTCGCTTCACTCAAGTTAAAAATGATGGAGTCTCGCGAAGAAGCCCTAAAAGCCCGTGACCAAATTGATATCCTCTTTAGTGACCAAACTACCACCATGGAAGAAATTACTGACCTCAAAGAAGGGTTTAAGGCTTTGAAAAATTTTGCGGTCGCTAACCTCCGCTACCGGGAAGCGCGTAGCCATGCTGAAGCTGCTAGAATGGTTTTAGATGAAGCCCTAAAGTCTTCTGACAGCCACTCCCCTCCTCAAACCGACACCCCCAACAACAAGAAAAAAAATTGAGACCCACATTGATCTACCTAAATTAATTCATAATTCAGAATTTGTGACTAACAATGATTACCTCAAGTCATCAAAAAAGTGATATAATTGTTATAGGTGGTGGTATTATTGGGTTATCTGTGGCGATCGCTCTCCAATGGCGAGGCGCAACTGTCACCGTCTGTAGCCGCAATACTCAAGAGGCGGCGGGATATGTGGCGGCGGGGATGTTAGCACCCCAGGCGGAAAGAATTCCCCCAAGTCCTCTGCTTGATTTAGCCCTCCGTAGTCGATCGCTTTATCAACCTTGGACTAGACAAATTCAAGACCTCACTGGCTTAGATACCGGTTATTGGCCTTGTGGTATTCTCGCCCCCGTTTACCAATATCCCCACCAAACACAACTACCACAAACTCCTGAAAGTCCCGCTATCTGGCTAGAAGCTGATCAGCTGATCACTCAACAACCCGGTTTAACTTCAGAAGTGGTTGGAGGATGGTGGTTTCCACAAGATGGTCAAGTTGACAACCGCCGCCTATTAATGCGATCGCTAATTCATGCCAGCCAACAATTAGGCATCCAAATTAGGGATGGTGTAGAAGTCCAAGAAATCGCCACCACCACTAATAAAATTAAGCAAATCAACACTAACCAAGGGGCGATCGTCGCTTCCCACTACATTCTCGCAGCCGGAGCTTGGTCAGGTCAAATCCTACCTATCCCAGTATACCCCATAAAAGGTCAAATGTTATCACTGCGAGTCCCTAGTGATATTTCCCAACTACCCCTAAAACAGGTTCTATTTGGGTCTGGTATTTATATTGTACCTCGTCGTGATGGTTTAATCGTCCTGGGGGCTACCGCTGAAAATGTCGGCTTTCACAAGAGTCTCACCCCCAAAGGAATAAATACTCTCCTCTCAGAGGCTACCCGACTTTATCCCGGACTCGCAGAGTTTCCTATTGAGGAATTTTGGTCTGGTTTTCGCCCTGCTACCCCCGACGAATTACCTATCTTGGGTAGGAGTCCCTTTGAGAATTTAACCCTAGCTACAGGTCATCACCGTAATGGTATTTTACTAGCCCCTATTACCGCCGAATTAATTGCTGATTTGGTCTGCTATGATAAATCAGACCCTCTACTAGAATACTTCTGCTGGGATCGCTTTTCTAACTAATTATGTGGTGGCTGTGTCGGTCTGTTTCCCTGGTTAAAGCTGAAAGCCGATTTTTGGTCCAGTGGGTCGCTGTCACTGTGGCTGGGTTTCTGGTCAGTTTGCTATGGATAGAAGTGGGAGAACGTCCTGATGTTAATTGGTTGGTCGGAGTTGTTGGTGGGTTGAGTGTTGGCGGCGCGCAATGGTTTGTCCTCCGTCACCATATTTCTTACCCCTGGCGTTGGATTTTCGTTAGTGCGATCGCTTGGTGTTTAATGGGGTTAACTCCTATGGGTGCTATGGGTTGGATGGCACCGCGGACCCTTAACCTGTTTCTCCGTCTGTTTTATGGGGTCATAGAAGGATTCAAGGTCGGTGTGGCGTTGGGACTGTTTCAATGGTGGGCTTTGCGAGAGTCCGTATTTTGGGGTCGTCGCTGGGTCGTCGCTAGTGTTGTGTGTTGGAGTGTGGGATTACCTATAGGGTGGCTATTAGGTGGCATTTTGCGACAGTTGACAGGCTTTTTCTTGGGAGATGTTATTGGCTTGACCCTCTCCTGGACTATAGTTGCTGGTCTCACTGGAGTTGGTCTTATGCAACTGTTTTGGACTCAAGTCAGAATTAGGCAATAGATTGACCCCTCTGGGCTGCGCTAACTAGGACAGCCATATAAGCCATATATATGCGCCCACATTTTCCCATGATACTATTATAGGTCAAGTCGCATAATATGTCAATAGTAAATTTGGGAATTAATCAGAGAGAGACAGGAAGGGGTGGGAGGAGTTTTTGGGCATGAGTTAGATTAGTGACTAAGAGTCAAAAAGGCTGCACATTCAACATGAGAGGTTTGCGGGAAAAAATCGGCAGGTTGTACTTTGGTGAGTTGATAAATGCCGTTTTCGCAGAGTAGTTGTAAATCTCGTGCCAAAGTAACGGGACGACAACTGATATAAACAATGCGTTGAGGCTGTAGATTTAAGAGAGTTTGAATAACAGTGCGATCGCATCCTTGTCGGGGTGGATCTAGCACAACTATATCCGGCTGAAATGGTATTTCTGGCAAGAGTTTTTGGACGTTACCGACGCGAAACTCTACATGATTAATATCATTTAAATCAGCATTAGAAATAGCTTGTTCTACCGCCCCAGCTTGGGACTCCAAACCGATCGCCCTAATTTCTCCTGGGGGGAAATTCTGTCCTAATTGCTTGGCTAGGGGTAGAGTAAAGGTGCCGATACCACAGTAAGCATCTACTAGAATTTCGTCACCCTGCAAATTCAACTCCGAGGAAATAGCTGATAACAGAGATTCCGCCGCTTCCGTATTGACTTGAAAGAAATTGTCCGAAGTCAAGCGCAACTTTAAATCAGCAAATATCTCATGTATATAAGGTTTGCCGATGAGACAATGGGTATTTTTGCCAAGGATAGCATTAGTGCGATCGCTATTGACATTAAGACAAACTCCCACCAATTGTGGATATTGCTGTAGCCAGATATCAGCCTGTTCTTTAAGTTGTGGTAACTTATTATCTTTGACTACAAGAGTGAGCAAAATTTCCCCGGTGCGCCGCCCTATGCGAAAAGAAAGATGGCGAATAGTGCCAGTGTGTTGTTGTTCATCATAAACCAGCCACCCGCGATTTTGGATATCCTGTTTAATGTTAGCCAATAAAGGATTGAGACGCTGATCTTGCACCGGACACTGATTCAAATTAATTAACCGATGGCTGCCCTTTTGATAATATCCAGCTTGTACCTGACCTGTAGAAGATAATCGTAGGGGATAGGTAACTTTATTGCGATAGGCTAAAGGTTGAGGGGAGGGCAAAACTGGGGCTACTGGTGGTTCTATAAATCCCCCCATTTTGGTTAACGCATTAACTACTAAACCCCTTTTAGCTTCTAGTTGGAAATCATAATCTATATGCTGCCACTGACAGCCCCCACATTTGTCAGCAACAATGCAATGGGGACGGATACGGGATGATGACGTTGTGATCAGTTTAAGTATTTTGGCTTCTGCGTATTTAGACTTAACCCGTGTGAGTCTGACCAAAGCGCGATCGCCTGGGACCGTATCTGGGACAAACACAACTCGGTCTTGATATCGTCCGACTCCGTTTCCGCCTTCTGCTAAATCTGTAATTGAGACTTCTATCTGTTGACCTTGCTGCCAAGTTGCCATACTTTTAAATCCGATAGTGTGAAATGATCAGGTGAAAACCTCTGGGAGGCTTTTTCGTAGGATAAGCGTTTTTTGGGTTGGTGTCTGTAGCCCTGAATCGCTAAACTACTTAATGTTAGTGGTCTGAGAGCCATTAGGGGAAGCCTTATGGGAAAGCGCGAGTTAACGACTCCCTCAGACCGGGACAATCTGTTCATGATGCGATCGCCAGAATATATCAGTGGGTCAACCTGAATAATACTAGTAAGCATAAGCCGTACCGATAACCCCCAGCATTTAGACTAGGATCGGTATGAGGGGAAACTTTAATGTACCATTCTCAATAGGGGGGTAGGCTGTCAAGGCTATCTCGACCGGAAATTATTGTTTATCTGTTTGAAAAACGATGACTGTAGTAAGCCAAGTTATTCTCAAGGCCGACGATGAACTCCGTTACCCGACCACTGGGGAACTCAAGAATATTAGTGATTTCTTGAAAACTGGTGAGCAAAGGTTGCGGATTGTCGATACACTTACCGAAAACGAAAAAAAGATTGTTGACCGTGCTAGTGCACAACTGTGGAAGAAGCGCCCAGATTTTATTGCCCCCGGTGGTAATGCCGCTGGACAGCGGGAACGTTCCTTGTGTTTGCGGGACTATGGCTGGTATCTGCGTGTAATTACCTATGGCATTCTGTCTGGAGATAAAGATCCTATTGAAAGCATTGGCTTGATTGGGGTTAAGGAAATGTACAATTCTCTGGGTGTTCCTATGCCGGGAATGGTAGAGGCTATCCGTTGCCTCAAGGAAGCATCTCTGGCGCTTTTGGATGATGAAGATGCTAAGGAGGCAGCCCCTTACTTTGACTTTATTATCCAAGCTATGTCCTAACTAGGGATTGTTTGGGTTTTTGGCTATAGGCACAAACAACCCCATGTCTAAAGGCTATTGTTGGGCGATCGCATCCCAGGGTCGGCATGGGGTTGATTTTGTTAATTATTTGGCTATGATGGGTCTGCCATCAGATCTTTAAAACTGAAGGAGTCGGTGTTAATGAGTATTAATAGAACAGAGATAAATTGGGAACACATCGGTCATGCTAACTATGTGGTCGCTATGGCTGCCATGGATGGTGCCCTTTATGCAATTACTCAAGATTATAAGTTGTGGATTAGGGTGGCTGTCCCTGGGGATATTAACTGGCAGGTGATTGGTCAGGCTAATCAGGCTGTCGCTATGGCTGCCGCTAATAATATGTTATTTGCTGCTACCCAAGATGGCTCCTTCTGGGTCCGTGAAGGGGTGGCTGAGGATATCAAATGGGATAAGATTGGTCAGGCTGAGAAGGTGATAGCCATGACCGCCAGTGACGGTAATCTCTATGCCGTTACTTCGGATAATAAGTTATTGACTCGGGAGGTCAATACTGAGGATATTCCTTGGGTCGAGATTGGTCATGCTAATAATGTGGTGGGATTAACTGCTACGGGTGGAAAACTTTATGCTGCTACTTCTGACAATAATCTCTGGATGCGCGATACTGTCCACGAGGATTTGATCTGGCAGCAAATTGGTCATGCTAATAATGTGGTGGCTATGGCTGCTAGTGAAGGGAAATTGTTTGCTGCTACTTCTGATAATCGTTTATGGATACGTCCGTCTGAGGCTTCTTAACGGGATAATTGATCACCCGACTTTAGGGTGCGTCAGACCCCCCGACTATGGCGATGAGAACCGGATAATTATCAACTGACGCACCTTCACCTTCCCCCTTCCCCTGTAATTCCCCGGTGGGGTAGGGCGAGTTTATAGCTCTGGTCGCGGGGAATTGAGAATTTACAGCAGAGGCGCGCCCCTACAATTAATAATTAATTCGGAAATAGGGTTGACAGGTGGCGGGGAGTAGTGGTACAATATTGACATATTATTAAATAATTGGATATTTGCAAAAATAAAAAAAATGTCAATACTCCGATTATCTAATATAATACCACGATTCAGCGACAAAAGCAAGCAACCCCGCCAAAAAAAATTTTTTTCGCAACATTTATTAATTTTTGTTTACAAAACTTAACATAGTGTGAGTTTTGAACAAGCGATCGCGAATTATGGGGATTATGGAGTGGCGGGTTATAGTGGAGGTTTTGAAAAACGGAAATCCGACTAATAAACCCGCCGCCATTTAGGAGTAGCTAACCGCGATGAAAAGCCTAGGTATGGTGAGCGCCATTAACACGCAATACCTCTCCGGTGACATAACTACTAGCGACAGGAGAGAGTAAAAAAGCGACAGCCCAGGCGATATCTTCAGGTTCACCAAAACGCCGGAAAGGAATTTCTGCGGTAATTTTATCGCGGACTTTCTCAGGGATTTTTTGAGTCATTTCGGTATTAATAAAACCGGGTGCGATCGCATTAGCGCGGACATTAAAACGAGCGCCTTCCCGTGCGATAGATTTCATCATCCCAATGACAGCAGCTTTAGTGGAAGCATAATTAGTTTGTCCAGCATTACCGCGATCGCCTGAGATAGAGCTAATAGCGACGATAGAGCCAGCATTCTGGTCATACATACCTTGAATAAAAGGCTGAATGGTATTTTTCACCCCTTTAAGGTTAACAGCAATAACCTGATCCCAATCTTCATCAGTCAACTTAGTAAAGAAATTATCGCGGGTAATACCAGCATTAGCGACGACACCATAAACAGTCCCCAACTTCTCGCCAATTTCCTTAGCAGCGGACTCCATACTGTCCAACTTAGTGACATCAGCTTTAAGCGCCAGTCCACCTGGGGGAGTTTCCCCGTCAATGACATCAATAGATGCAACTTTCGCGCCAAACTCGACCAATAACTTCACAATAGCCGCGCCGATACCCCGTGCGCCGCCAGTGACAATAATCACCTTATCCTCAAGTCCTAAAGAAACCATTTATCCTCCTTAAAAAAACCGAAAAAACTAGACACGCTCAATAGCAAAAGCCGTACCGCCACCAGTACCATGACACAAAGCGGCGAGACCCAAACTCTTATCATGTTGTTCCAAAGCATTAAGTAAAGTCACAACAATGCGGGAACCGGAAGCGCCAATAGGGTGTCCGAGAGCGATCGCCCCACCATTAACATTCAACTTATCTTGAGAGACCCCCAACATTTTATCAAATAACAAGGTACTAACAGCAAAAGCCTCGTTATTTTCAAACAAATCGAAATCATTAACCGACATTTTCAGGCGACCCAGTAATTTCTGAGTAGCGAAAATCGGCACTTCTGGAAACCGCCAACTTTCACCACCAGCCCAAGCGCCTCCCAGCACTTTAGCCAGAGGTTTCAAGCCATACTTTTGTACAGCAGCCTCACTAGCCAAAATAATCGCCGCCGCACCATCAGAAATTTGGGAACTATTCCCAGCAGTCAAGACCCCATCTTTCTGAAAAGCTGGACGCAACTTAGCCAAACTTTCCAAAGTAGTCTCAGCGCGGATACCCTCATCAGTATCAATCACCTGAGTTCCCTTACGGCTAGACACCTCAATGGGGGAGATTTCATTTTTAAACAATCCCTTTTCGGTAGCTTCCGCCGCGCGTTTTTGGGAGTAAAAAGCCACCTCGTCCAAAGCCTGACGACTGAAACCATGTTCAGCGGCCAAACGTTCAGTTTCATCCCCCATACCGTCTCCGGTAGTAGAGTCTGTCAAACCATCATAAAGCAGAATATCCATCAACTGCTCTGGGGCTCCCATAAGGAACTTATAACCCCACCTAGCGCGGTGAGACAAAAAGAACCCCGTTTGCGACATACACTCAGTCCCCCCTGCCAGCACTAGATCAGCCTCTCCGGCTTTAATAGTGTAGCAGCCATTGATGAGACTCATCATAGCAGAAGAACAAACCATATCAATGGCATATCCATCGACTGTAGCGGGTATACCTGCTTTCAAAGCAGCTTGACGGGGTATTAGTTGTCCGTGTCCTGCTCGCAACACATTTCCGAAAATATAAAGATCCAGGTTTTCACCGGAAACCCCAGCTTTCGCCAGTGCGGCTTTCATTGCATGAGCGCCTAGGTCAGCCGGAGAAAATCCAGATAACCCCCCCCCAAACCTACCTAGGGGGGTGCGTGTGGCGGAGACGATATAAACTTCTGTCATTAGTCCTCCCAAAATACCCAGTTCGATACTAATTCATCGAATTTTGCAGTTGTACTCTATCACTGGCTGTTGAACTGAAGGGAATTTGTTAGGTTTTTTTAACTTATGCTGGACTTGTAGGGGAAAATATGGAGAATTACCCAGAAGTCCAGCGGTAGGTCTGTTGGTTTGAGGGGACGGAGAGGGGACGGAGGAAAGTTTAGGTTTCTTCGGACTCTTCGATAATGGAACTTCTGTCTAAAATCAATAGGTTTCTGAGTTGGTCGGTATCCATTTCGGTGAGCCAGTCTTCGCCGGAACTAACTACTTGTTCGGCTAAGGCTTGTTTACTTTCTATGAGGTCATGGATTTTTTCTTCTAAGGTTCCGGTACAGACAAATTTATGCACTTGTACATTGCGAGTTTGACCAATCCGAAATACCCTATCGGTGGCTTGATTTTCTACGGCTGGGTTCCACCAACGGTCAAAGTGAAATACATGGTTAGCGCGGGTTAGGTTTAAACCGACTCCCCCAGCTTTGAGAGATAAAATCATCACCGGAGGTCCCTGGGGGTCTTGTTGAAAGCGATCGACCATTTGTTCTCGCTGAAGTTTCCGCGTTCCCCCATATAAAAACAGGATTTCTCGATTTAACTTGGCTTCTAAATAGGGTTTTAAGAGTTTACCCCATTCGGCGAATTGGGTGAAAATCAAAGCGCGATCGCCTTCTGATATTAACTCCTCTAACATTTCATTTAAACGCTGCAACTTCCCAGAATAGCTAGGGTTTAGGGTTGGCGATTCTTTCTTGGCTTTGGTTTTTGCACCTAATAATAAGGGATGATTACAAACCTGCTTTAATTTTACCAATAATCCTAAAATCATCCCGCGTCTTTGTATCCCGGTAGAAGATTCAATTTCTGAGAGTGATTCATCTACCAACTTTTGATATAAACTAGCCTGTTCTTTGGAAAGAGAACAAAATACGTTATTTTCTTGCTTTTCGGGTAAATCTTGAATAATATCTTTATCGGTTTTGAGGCGACGCAGAATAAAAGGTTGTACGAGCGATCGCAAAATTTGCAATGATTCAGTATCCCCATACTTTTCAATGGGAATAGCAAAGCGACGCTGAAAAAATGGTCGTTGTCCTAGATAACCAGGATTCAAAAACTCCAAAATTGACCATAACTCAGATAACCGATTTTCTACGGGAGTTCCAGTTAAAGCAATTTTAAAATCTGCCTCTAATGTCTTGACTGTTTTCGATTGTTTGGCTTCGGGATTTTTAATATTTTGCGCTTCATCTAAAACCACACCCTGCCATTTTACTGATTGTAATTCGGACTGGTCTCGATAGGTCAAAGCATAGCTAGTAATTACCAAGTTTTTGCCTTTAATAGCCGGGGGAAAAGCCTTTCCTTTGGCTCGTTTATCTCCATGATGAACCAAGGTATTTAAACTGGGTCCAAACCTCTTAACTTCCCGTTCCCAGTTCCCCAAAACGGAGGTAGGACAAACCAATAAAACTGGATTTATCAGATTTTCTTGTAGCTGTAAATGTAGCAAAAAAGCAATCAATTCTATGGTTTTTCCCAACCCCATATCATCAGCCAAACAAGCACCCAGACCCCATTCTTGCAGAAAATTCAACCAACCCGCACCTCGGGCTTGATAAGGTCTTAACTCTCCCTTAAAAGTGGGGGGAGTAGCGATCGCATCAATGGTACGATTATCAGTTAAAGCAGTTAACAAGTCCGCCAACTTCCCTCCAGCTTCAAAATCAACCACAGGGAGTCGTTCAATAGTTTGAGTATCTCCAGTAGATAAACGCAAAGCATCTTCCAGAGAAAGATTCATCTGTTCTTTCCGACTCGCAAAAAAAGCCTGAGCGGCTTTAATGTCTCGTTCTCGCAACTCGACCCATTCACCGTTAACCTCAACTAGCGGACTATTTTTTGCCACCAAACGGTCAAATTCTGCCTTAGATAAACTTTGACCACCTATGGCTAACTCCCATTTAAAATTTAACAGACTTTTTAAGCCAATTTTACCCTGAGTTTTACCCTTAGGAGTATTTGCTTTAATCCGCAAACCCAAACGACTCGCCCAACCTTCACGATTACTTAATCCTGGTGGTAAAATGACCCCCAAGCCACTATCATTAAATCGCCAAGCTACACGAGTAATAAACTCATAAACCTGACCAGATTCGAGCCAGCCGCCCTGGGGACTAGCTTCTGACAAACTCTTCTCCAT
Organism: Limnospira sp. PMC 1279.21; assembly: GCF_032349615.1. Lineage (NCBI taxonomy): Bacteria > Bacillati > Cyanobacteriota > Cyanophyceae > Oscillatoriales > Sirenicapillariaceae > Limnospira > Limnospira sp. PMC 1279.21. The sequence continues at coordinate 36,023 of NZ_JARPLU010000029.1, forward strand.
CAGCGGATATAATTTACAAGCTAATCCTAAACCAGCCAGGAGAGTTTCTTGGGGATAACGAATCGTCCTTTCCCGATAAATAAAAGCCTCAACTGGGTGTTCCCAAATAGTCGCCGCCTCAACGACAAAATCAGGGTCATCAATAGCCTGTAAACCATATTCTAAACGCCAGTCTTTAGTTTTTCCCTGGGGAGGTTGCAGACTAAAACTCGCCCTAAATAGGGTTTGTTCGACCAAAGACTGTTGGAGGGGAAACATCCAATTCTCTAAGCTGGTCTGGAGGGTATCTATTTCCTCCGTATCAGCTTCTATGTAGCCGCCAGCATCATCGGCTAAACCATGCAACCACATTCTAACCACAGGGGTGAGAATGGCTACATTAGTTAAGGCTTTGCGTTCGACTTCTTGGGCAATAGGACGCACCTGGCAATCAATGATTGCCCCTAAAGCCCCTAATATCAAATCCTCAGCCCTTCCGGGCAAAAATAGGGCAGAAAAGATAGATGAGCCCTTCTGTGGCTGTAGGGGCGATAAACCGGACATTCTACAAACGGTCGGCATTAAGCCAGCAAATTTTAACAGGCGGGCGCGATCTGTGGCACTATCAAGAATGGGCTGCCATTGGGCGATCGCTTTTGAGTCACTGGCGCTAATCACAGGTAAAAATTTACGCCTAGCCAGAAGGTCTAAACTCCAGCGGTTTACATGAGACCAAAACCGGACATCCTCTCCTAACCAGTCTAAATCTATCGCACCTAAAGGTAAGGACTCGAACAGGTCAAAAGCATCACTGGGGTTCAGCCGATACCCGGTAACTAACCAAGGATACAGGTAGATATCTGCGGCTTCTGCGGCTTCTGTGGCGGCGGAATGAATGGGGGTAAGATGACCAGTATGGCTGTCAATATGGGTGGGAAGGGGGATCGCTTCTGTGATAGTCTCGGGAGAGAGTTTAGATAAGGCTATATCTTGCCCGAGAGACCATTGGGAGAGTTCCTCCTCGGTCATAGCGAAACTATAGGGCGCTATTTCCGACGGGTTGTCCTGTTGTGCGCCACCCCCCCGCCAAGTTTCCCCCCAAATGAAGACATAACTATCGTCCGGGTTAATCCGCCAAGTTCCATGTAAAATAGCCATATTGCCCCCCAGTATCTACTAGCAACCGGTTAAATTCTAAGCGATCGCGTGCTATGGTCGCTCTGTTCTTCAGAATTAGCCCAATTTCGAGAAATATTAGCTCTGGTTCAAACTTTCCAGAAGTGATATACAATAGGTGTCAACATCCGAGAGCTTAATTTAATCGCAGATTAGTTGAACCAATTAGGGCGATGCGCTACCATACCAAGTATGGTGCGAGACCTTCGGGTATGAAATAGAGCTGAAATGGGCGAAATAACTACCCGGTGAGGACTTCAACCCCTTGGTTGATTGGGTCGCATCCCTGGCCATCCCATAACACAGCCTGATTTTTTGCCCCCCTTCGAGACTTCCAATATGGTTGCCAAGGTGAAGCGTCTAATCAGGTCTAAGACTGCCCGAGCCATGCTC
>NZ_JARPLU010000290.1:0-3279 GCF_032349615.1 Limnospira sp. PMC 1279.21
GAGCCATTTGAGCGGAGGTTTTGTGGCCATGCTCTTGGGCAAAAGCCTTGAATTTCTGCCAGTCGGTAATTTGGTGGCTATGACCAGGTGGGCGATTAGGTTTAGGGAGGAAGTCGCCGGTGTGTTCTTTTCTTTGCAGCCAGAGATTGATGGTGTTCCTGCTGACATGGAAAACTTGACTGGCTTCGGTTTTGGGTATACCGTCTAGTTCAATTGCATTAATAACTTTTTGTCTAAGGTCGTAACTGTAGGGGGCTGGCATTTTGGGTCTTCTGTAGATATCCTTGCCATTATACGTCCTAAATGTTCTGTCTTGTGCTATACAATTGGTGATAGGGGCAGCCTAACCATCCCTCAAAATTGCGCTGCTGTTCCGGGGTGGGTTCTTCAACAGAGGTAATTTTATAAGCACTAGGACGGGGCGATCGCAGTATAGCTTCAGAGGTTCGCAATTCGTCTTGATGGAAGAAACTTATATGGACTTCATCTCCTGGTTTAAAGTCTAGCAAGCGATCGCTAATGTTTTCAACGCTCACCCGAAAACCATTGATAGCTAATAATTCATCCTCAGCATCAATTCCCGCTAATTGTGCTGGACTTCCTGCTTCCACAAATTTAACTATTGTCTTTCCATTTTCCGCCGCCAGTCGCCAACCCAAATCAGGAACAATATCATTATTTTGAGGTTTAATTACTAACCCAAAGGGTTGTAAATAATCATTTAAAGGCAGTTCTTCAGTACCATGAAGATAGCGATTAAAGAAATCGTCTAAATCCATTTCTGCCACCGAAGCGATCGCCGACTGTAACTCCGTCGCCGTATAGCCCTTTTCCGATTTCCCGAATTTTTCCCACATTAGCACCATCACATCATCAAGCGATCGCCGATTTCCATGACGGTTACGGATCAACAGTTCCAGCATAAATGACACCAATTCCCCTTTTAAATAGTAGGACATTTGATTGTTGTCACTATAAGCATCCCGGCGATACAACTTAATCCAAGCATCCCAACTCGACTCACCCAGGGGTTGAACGAACCGCCCAGGAGTCGTCAAGAATCGGGAAATATCCTTAGATAAACCATTCAAAAAATCCTTAACCTCAACAATACCAGATCGGTAAATCATCCAGCCATCATAATAGCTAGTTGCTCCCTCACAAAACCACAAAGAAGTCGTATAACATTCGGATTCATAGTTAAACACTTCCAACTCTTTCGGGCGTAAGCGCTTAACATTCCAGAGGTGAAAAAACTCATGAGCTACCAACTGCATAAAGCGGTTATACTTATCCCGGTCTCGCAATCCTAACCGAGGATAATTAAGAGAGCAGGAATTTTTATGTTCCAGTCCTCCATAACCCTGACTGGACAAATGCAATAGAAACACATAGCGGTCATAGGGAAGACCCGAAAATAGATTGCTAACCTCGTGAATAATTTTCCGACAATCTGTAATTAAGCGATCGACATCACCATTTCCTTGGCCCCAAATTGCCAATTGATGAGGTTTTCCAGCCGCTTCAAAATCATAAACCTGATGGGTGCCAATCTCAAAAGGACTATCAACCAAGGTATCAAAATCCGTCGCCTCAAAGGTATTTTCGACCCCTGAAACGGACGGTAAACTGGTAGTAACCCACCAACCCTTTGGAGGTGCGATCGCCACTTGGATCGGCAAATTTTCCCATCCAGGAACATAAAAGAACAGAGCCGCCCCATTAAAATAGCCGTGGGTGCTATCCAAATGGTTAGTTCTTACCGTCAACTCATTGGCATAGATACGGTAGTGGACTATGAGCGAGTCTGACTCTCCTGCTTGTACCCGCCATGTATTTTTACTGACCTTAGACCAAGACAGAGATTGATCATGGCGATCGCATACCTGAAAATCCTGCAAATGTCTTGCATACTCCCGCACCATATAAGAACCCGGAGTCCACACCGGCATTTTCAAATCAATCACCCCGGAGTCCACCACCGGACCCGCGCCATAGTGTCGAGAGATTTGGAACCGCACCTCAAACAAATGAGACCCCGGTTGAGACATAGAAACCAGGTAATGGGTGGCTACCGTCGAGTCAGCGCCCTCTAGGGAGGGGGTTCTAATAGCTTGAGTCATTAAACAGAAAAATAGCGACAAATTAGGGCTGTTTTAGCTCAAGCCCCAAGAGCAAAGGAGCCAGCTACCAGAGGACTAGCCTACTGATTAGCCAATTGATTAAGGTGCTTGAGGTTAATCAAATGGATCACCTGACGTTCCGTATCAATATTAATCCAACCCTTGCTATTGAGTTTTTCCATAATTTTGCTAGTCTCTTCCAGACTGATATCAGTAACATGAGCCAAATCTTGTTCAGGAATGTTAAAAATATCAGCCCCTTTTTCTGTCAACTGGCCATAATTTTCCGCCAACTCCACCAAAGTATTAGCCAGCTTAACCGCCGGAGGGCGGTGTCGGATCTGATAACGCTGGTTAGTTTGGCGCAAACGTCGCACCATCAGTTGCAACATTCGATGATGGAGTTGTGGGTCTTTAAACAGCGTTTGAATAAATCGTTGAGCCGAGACACTAATCAATCGTACAGAGGACAAAGCAATCACATCATTGGATCGGGGAGACTCATCGAGAATCGCCATTTCGCCAAAAAAATCACCTCGCCCCAAAATAGCCAGGGTGACTACATTATCGCCCGACAGTCGCCGTACCTTGACCCACCCGGAAACGATGAAATAAACTGCATTTCCCCAAGCATCCTCCATCACGATCGCGCGATTAGCTGGATACTCGTGCTTCACAGCCACCGACAACAACCATTCCAGAGTTTCTGGGTTTGCCCCTTTAAAAAGAGGAAAAAGCTCACTAAAAGCCTCAGTCTGCATGAGAACTCGCGCTAAGTCAGAAGTTTTATGTTGACACACCACCTCACAAACTGCAAGGGGCTTCGAGATTTCGATCACTAGAGATTTGAAGTTACCCACCGTTAAGGCTCAGGCCCACAACCTGGGCATCGGTGCTTCTCAGGCTATGTTGTACTCCCCCACCAACCCCGTCGGTAAGCGCGAGAGACTTCCAGTAGCATTAAAGGAAGGCAAATCTAAATCTAATTATACCAAGGGAAGTTCCCTATAAAGCCCACTAACTTGTAATCAGCCTTGTAATCAGCAATGACAGTTAGTGCCAACAAACACAGATAGAAGTGGCAATCCAGTGCAACACTTATATATAGCACTAGTCAATACGGTTAGGACGCAGTCTTGAGAACAGAATCCATGGA
>NZ_JARPLU010000291.1:0-3233 GCF_032349615.1 Limnospira sp. PMC 1279.21
TTCCTCTCCGCGATAAATCACGGAGCTTCCAACCCTCCCAGGAGTTTTACGTGAATGACTGAGCGACTGACGATTCAGTTACCTACTATCGAAAGTGCGATCGCTTTAGGGGGTTATCAAGAAGATAATCTCAAAACCCTGTCTAAACAAACTGGAACTCAGATAGTTTTGCGGGGTCAAGATTTGCTGATTAGTGGTACGACTAAACAGGTAGAATTGTGCCGAGTTTTGATAGAATCCCTCAAACCTTTTTGGGAAAATGGTAAAACTATCACAGACCCCGATATTCTAACCGCACGTCATGCTATTAATACCCACCAAGAAGCTAATCTGCGGGAACTTCAGCAGGATGTTTTAGCGAGAACTCGCCGAGGTCAGGATATACGCGCTAAAACTTTCCGTCAGCGACAATATATCCAAGCTATCCGCACCCATGATTTAACTTTTTGCATTGGACCAGCGGGAACTGGTAAAACTTATCTAGCAGCAATTATCGCGCTTCAGGCGTTACTTTCTGACCAATACGAAAGGTTAATTCTTACCCGTCCAGCGGTGGAAGCGGGGGAACGTCTAGGCTTCCTTCCGGGAGATTTGCAGCAAAAGGTTAATCCCTATTTGCGACCTCTTTATGATGCGATTTATGAGTTGGTAGACCCAGAAAAAGCAGCTAATTTGATGGAAAGGGGAGTGATTGAAGTTGCGCCTATTGCTTATATGCGGGGACGCACTCTCAATAATTCCTTTATCATCCTTGATGAGGCGCAAAATACGACTCCCGGACAAATGAAAATGGTGCTGACTCGTTTAGGGTCGCGATCGCGCATGGTGGTAACGGGTGATATTACCCAGACGGATCTACCACTAAATCAATCTTCGGGGTTGACAGTTGCCCTCAAGATTCTGCAAAATATTGAAGGGATAGCTTTCTGTGAGTTTTCTCAGGCGGATGTGGTGCGGAATCCTCTGGTTCAGCGCATTGTCGCCGCCTATGAACGACATGAAAAATAAATGACTATTACTGGATAGGTAATAGCTGAGAATAACTATGGCTGATTTAAAAGAGTTGTTAGAGTCTTGCGAAAGTTTGGGAACTTTGCGCTTAATTGTGACCAGTAGTGCTGCTGTTCTGGAAGTTAAGGGGAAAATTCAAAAGCTATTTTATGCAGAACTTCCGAAAGGAATGTATGCTAATATGCACAGCGATTTGTTTGAATTCCACCTAAATATTGACCAAATTAAAGCGGTTAAATTTGAGACGGGAGAAGCGAAGCGCGGGAATTTTACTACCTATGCGATTCGGTTTTTAGATGCTGAAAATCAACCAGCTTTAAGTGCTTTTTTACAATGGGGAAAACCGGGAGAATATGAACCAGGACAGGTAGAAGCCTGGGAGGGTTTGCGCGCCCAATATGGCGACCACATACAATTATAATTCTCCTGGGTTGGTGGGTTGAAAGGAAGTGGAACCCAACATAGGTTGATGTGGGTGGGGTTAATCAACCAACTGTCCGGGTTCCTAGGGGTTTCCCAGCGGCGGGATGACCATATAGCTGCGGTTATGGGTTAACTTCGTATTTGGCTAAGTCGGCTTTTACCTGTTCCAAAAATTGACGCGATCGCTCTAAATCCGCCCTAGCACGTTCCAGCTTTTCAGATGATATCACAGTTGGGGATTCGGAAACTTGAGCCGATTCAGGAGTTTGGAATCGCACCTGTCCGATAGTAACAATACTATCATCCCGCAAAATAGCCTGTACAGTGAGTTCATTTTCCCCAGAAAATTCCCCCAAATCAATAATTTCTTTAAAGCCACTAATACTGGCGCTTGGTGCGTCGGGGTAAACCTTGGCGACATCAGGACGAGAATCACTAACGGAAATAGTTTTAACAATCTTTTCCCCCTGTAGGATTTCCACAGCAATAGCGGGTAAAGTTTTACCCAATACCCAACCGGAAAATTCAATTTCCGCAGAGTTAAGTTTAGCTTCGGCTTGGGGTCTATCAATCATAAAACCCAGCAGGGACTCACATTCCTCTTTAGGGACTAAGACAACTTCCAGAATGTGAACTTCTTTGTTTTTAGCCATTAGTAAATAATTAATCAAAAATCAGAGTTGTCAGCATAGACTATGATATTATATCATATCTATGTAGGTATTATGGCGATCGCTCCTGTTGCGCTTGCACCATCATTTTGACTATATCAGGCATTTGAAACTGAGCCTCCCATCCTAACTTATGTTTAGCCTTAGCGGGGGAGGCGCGACCGACAGCGATATCTGTAGGACGGTAGAGGCTTTGGTCAGTTTCGACAAAATCTTCCCAGTTTAGACCGACACAATCAAAAGCAGTTTTGACAAAATCCTGAAGAGAGTAAGTTTCCCCGGTAGCGATCGCATAATCATCAGCTTGTGGCTGCTGAAGCATCAAATACATGGCCTCGACATACTCAGGAGCCCAACCCCAATCTCGCTGCACGGAGATTCTACCCAAATATAGTTTATCCTGATTTCCAGAGGCGATCGCACAGGCTCCATGAATAATTTTCTGAGTCACAAACCGGGAGGGTCTCAGGGGGGACTCATGGTTAAATAGTATTCCAGAACAAGCAAATAAACCATAGGCTTCGCGATAGTTAGCGACTTCCCAAAAGGCGGCGGACTTAGCGACCGCGTAGGGACTGCGAGGACGAAAGGGGGTATTTTCATCCGCAGGTTCGCCGTAGGTATCACCAAAACACTCACTAGACCCAGCATTATAGAGTTTAATAGGTGCGCCAGTAAATCGGATCGCTTCTAAGAGGTTGAGGGTTCCCCCAGCGATACTATCGAGGGTTTCCACAGGTTGGTCAAAGGATAGACCCACGGAACTCTGACCCGCCAAGTTATAGACTTCCTGTGGTTCAACCTGGGTCAAAACTTGAAGAACACTACGAAAGTCGGTGAGAGACATGGAATATAATTTCACTCGGTCATAAATTCCCAACCTTTTCAAGTTCCGAAATGATGACATCTGTGCATCACGGGAAGTACCATATACCGCATAACCTTGATCTAACAGCAGTGATGCTAAATAGGCTCCATCCTGTCCAGATATTCCACAAATTAGCGCTTTTTTCATATACCGGGGTGGTTCAGACTACCAAATACAGATAATAACCGAATCATCATTCTAGTCCGTAGGGTGCGTCAGAGGGATAACCTATCGGGTCAACGGCCAATTTGGTTCATCTA
>NZ_JARPLU010000292.1:0-3202 GCF_032349615.1 Limnospira sp. PMC 1279.21
ATTATACCGTATTGCCCTAAAATATTAACCTAATTTGAGATTAAATCATGCTCTTATTAGTGAATAGTAGGGGCGGGTTTTCAGTTAATCAAAGATTGATAACGGCTCAACAAACATTTATAATATCGGGATTGATAGCGCATAGAGAAGAGAACCAGAGCCAGTTATGGACATCAGAGGCTTATTAGAACCGATCGCCAATTTTTTTGCTAGTTTAGGAGTTCCCGAACCTATTGTTCATTGGGGACACCCCCTGATGATGGGAATTGTAATTTTTGTGATGGGTAGTTTTGTCGGTTATACTGGCTGGCAGGGACGTTTAGCCACAGACCAAGAGGCGGCGATCGCTTCTCGGTCTAGTCACCGAAAACTTGCCCCTTTTATGACCCTATTTATGGCTTTGGGGTTTAGCGGCGGGCTACTATCCTTAATTATGCAGGGACAACCAATTTTTGAAAGTCCCCATTTTTGGACCAGTACCGCAGTTTTAGGCCTATTAGGAATTAACGGCGCTATTTCCCTCAGCAAATTTGGCGGCAACCAAGACCAATGGCGCAAGGCTCATGCTTATATTGGCAGTGTCGCCCTATTAATGATGGTCATTCACACCGTACTCGGTCTAAAATTGGGACTATCCATTTAGCAAACAATCAGGGTTGGTTCCTAATCCCAACCCTAACCGGTCCTCCATCACTTCCCGGATAGATGAACCAAACCGCTGCGATCGCCCTAGGATTAGCCTATATTGTCGGATTACTAATGGCGAGCTTTAGCTGGGGAGGATATTCTCTCCTCGCCCTAGGAGTCGGAATGGCAATTATGACAACCATTTGGCAATATAAACTCCGTGGCCGTCTGATTAAGCCAAATTCTCCGACTACTACAAACCGCCGTCAAAGGCAACGTAGACAAAGGACATCTGATCCAGATAGGTTGACAGTCCCCCGACCTCCTATCCCTAGAAGCCTTTGGCTAGTAGCTGGATTAATAGGTTTCCTCGCTACCCTATATTTTCAACTACAAACTCCACAACCAGGGCCTCATGACATTAGCAGATTAATTGTCAGCGGTGGTAATGCCGAAAACCTGGTAATCACCGTCTGGGGAAGGGTGATTAGTTCTCCACGGGTCACTCGTTCAGGAAATGTCCAGTTTTGGCTACAGGCTAACCTTGTTAACCAGATTACCAGTAATGATCAGAACAGCCCGGTTCAGGTTAACAAAACAGTTACAGGTAAACTTTATGTTACCGTACCCATTCTACAAGCCACAGGATTACAAGGCAACGAAACTGTTTCTGTGACCGGAACTTTATATGCACCAAAATCCCCTTTAAATCCTGGTAGCTTTGATTTTAAAGCCTATCTCGCCAGACAAGGGGGGTTTGCGGGAATGTATGGTCGCCACCTCTCTATTAACACTACCCCTAGGTGGGGACTGTCTAGGGTGCGACAGCGAATTGTCAGGGCTAAGGTTCAGGGTTTGGATGTTACCAAAGGCACACTATTATCAGCCATGGTTTTGGGGCGGCGGGCTGTGGATATCTCCCCAGAAATTAGCGATCGCTTTGTGCGAGTTGGTTTAGCTCATACTTTAGCCGCTTCTGGGTTTCATGTCTCTTTACTTCTGGGCGTAGTCCTAGCTTTGACAGCCCGCTGGTCTCCTAAGTTGAGATTGGTTTTTGGTGCAACTATCCTATTGTTATATGTCGGATTAACTGGGGGTTCGGCTTCCGTACTGCGGGCGGCTTTAATGGGGTTAGCTGCGTTGGTGGGTGTCGTCATGAAACGACAGGTGCGACCCTTGGCTGTGTTATTAGCTGTAGCCGTTTTCTTATTGTTATGGAATCCTCTATTGATTCAAGACTTAGGATTTCAATTCAGCTTTTTGGCAACTCTGGGGCTATTGGTGACTGTACCACCTTTGATGCGATCGCTACAATGGCTTCCCCCAGTAATTGCTAGTTGTATAGCAGTTCCTATCGCCGCCACCGTTTGGATTCTTCCCCTGCAAATTTATGTGTTTAATTTGGTATCACCATTCAGTATTTTTGTCAATATTTTGGTGGTGCCTTTTATTACAGTCATTACCCTGGGAGGAATGCTAACTGCATCGGTCGCGATCATCTCGCCCTGGGCGGCTGCCGCTCTAGCCACCGCTTTATATTACCCCCTAGAAGGGTTAATTTATATAGTCGAATTTTTTAATGATTTACCTGGCAATTCCATCGCTGTAGGCAGTTTATATATGGCACAATTAATCGGTTTATATACCATTAATATATTGCTCTGTTTATTGCCGATACTCCTACCGGAAAAAGTTGGTAAAACTGACCAGAAGAAGAAAACCAGAAACCATAGCCGATTTTATGCCGTTATCGCTGGTATATTAATGGCGATCGCCATCATCACTTTACCCATGGCTTATGCTCAATTTACCCAATTTCGAGTCACCGTTTTAGCTACCGCCGAAAAACCTATTCTGGTCGTGGAAGATCGCGATCGCGTTTTGTTAGTAAATGCCGGGGATGAACGCACCGTTAAATTTACCGTTTTGCCCTTTTTACTAAGGCAGGGAATTAATCAGATTGATTGGGCTATTCTCACTCACCCTCAGCTAGGCTTGACTATCGGTTTCCCACATATTTTAGACACTTTACCAATTCATAAATTCTATGATACTCCCGCTTCTAAGAATGCTTACCAAGTGAGCGCCCAGGCTATTCAAAATAAAATTGTTAGCGCCCAAGGACAATATCTAACTCTGCCAGTTCAGCAAAATTTGGATTTAGGAGAAACTCAGGTTACACTGATTAATGCTGAGGTTCCCCTGGTGGAATTTATGATCAGCGATCGCCGCTGGCTACTCATGGGAAATATCCCCAAACAACAACAATCACAGTTGTTACAACAGTATGATTTATCCCCCGTTGATGTCCTCTGGTGGTTGGGTAACGATTTGAATGCTCAACTACTAGAGACCCTCAAACCCCAAGTGGCGATCGCCACCACTGATACCCTCAGTCCGGAAACATCTCAAATGCTCGAAAATCTTAACATTCAACTATTTTGGACTGGGCGAGATGGCGCACTACATTGGACACCACAGCAGGGCTTTTCCCCTAGCATTACCGCCGACCAAACCGTTGACTGATACATTTACGCGACATTTATCCGGCTATTGCCTGACAATGCGACGATAC
>NZ_JARPLU010000293.1:0-3199 GCF_032349615.1 Limnospira sp. PMC 1279.21
ATAACTGGTTTACCAAGTGTTGTTAATGTGCTTAATGATTGAGATAAAGGCTGTAGCTCCCTTTACCTTTGAGGGTTGTTGTAATTGGACAGTGTTTGAGTTGTGGTTGGAGTTTATCTTAATTCCAACATTGAAGCCAGGTCAGACTCTAGTATTGGACAATGCAACGTTTCATAAAGGGGGGCGGATTGCTGAACTGGTGGAGGCAGCTCAATGCCGTTTACTCTATCTTCCGCCTTATTCGCCAGACCTCAACAAGATAGAGAAATGTTGGTCGTGGTTGAAAGCCCGCATTCGCCATTGTATTGAGGTCTGGCGAATAAGGTGCTATACATCAAAAGGTTTAACAATACCTTGAGACAACCAGTGTCTCGCTTAGTACCCAAGACCTTGTCCTTTTCCAAGTGTTTGCAGAATCACATTGGTGGCATTTGGTATTTTATCCATCACTACAACGCATCATTACCTCTTTAGCACTACCACCCTACAAAAGGATTCGCTTCCGGAGTTTGGTTACTGGTCAAAATTCATCTCGCCGTTAAGCCGCTCGGCTTAACGGGAGTCCTCTTTTGAGATTTAAGATCAGCTTGGGAATTTGTTTAACTTAACTGTGTTAGACTGAATTAAATTCTCCAAAAAAGCCTGCTACAATTTTGGGCAAGAAAATCTCAAATCAGTGTGGCTAAGTCTGACATCGCTGCTTGTTCAGGCGGGCATTGTAAACTTTTATTACGAAACTCATAGATTCTTCAAAAGTGATCGGGAACCCCCATTACAGGTGATGAAGATTAGCTTGTTAACTGATAGGGGTCACTTCTTTAATGAGGGAGTTTCCATATACTAGGTAACAGACCTGAAAAAGTAACCCTGATTATTGATATACCGACTAATTCAGGTATCCCTCACCAATAATTCATGACTCAGATTGCTGATCGGCAACATTGGGAACTGAAAGACTCAAGAGCGGTCTTAACCTGAATCAAGAATTAGCTAGTGCGATCGCCAACCTTAACATCCTGGGAATACTGAATCCTAGGCTCTGTGAGAGCAATTTGTGTTTAACCAAAAGCAACTGAGAACACGATCATGTCAGCCACCAAAGCTTCCCCAGATAAAGAGTCCACCCAAACTTTCCCAACTAAGGACAAGGATATGGAACTACCAACAGATGAACTCATCCGCCTTGACTTCAGTGATGTTGACCTCTCTGAGGCTCAAAGCAGTAGGCGCACTACGGACTTAGTGCGTCTGTACCTCCAAGAAATTGGTCGGGTTCGCTTACTGGGAAAAGATGAGGAAGTCTCAGAAGCCCAAAAAGTTCAGCGTTATGTACAACTGGTGGAATTGCGGGACACGGAGGCGGAAACCAAGGGGGGGGTACTCCAGACCTATGTTAATCTCCTGAAAGTACGCGATCGCCTCTGTGCTAAATTAAGCCATCGTCCATCCTTAGAGCGTTGGGCTGCGGCTGGGGGGGTTAATGTAGCTCAACTCAAGCAGATTATGGCAGAGGGTAAGCGCTGTTGGGCGGAACTAGCTAACCTGAGTGTAGAAGAACTAAAACAAGTCCAGCGGGAAGGCCTACAGGCTAAAGATCACATGATCAAAGCTAATTTGCGCCTGGTGGTATCAGTTGCTAAAAAATATCAAAACCGTGGTTTAGAACTATTAGACTTAATCCAAGAGGGAACCCTAGGATTAGAACGAGCCGTAGAAAAGTTTGATCCTACCCGTGGCTACCGCTTTAGCACTTACTCTTACTGGTGGATTCGCCAAGGAATTACCCGGGCGATCGCCACTCAAAGCCGGACTATCAGGCTTCCGGTGCATATTACCGAGAAACTCAATAAAATTAAGAAAGCCCAGCGCAAGATTTCCCAAGAAAAAAGTCGCACGGCTACCATTGATGATATCGCCACTGAATTAAAGATGACCCCGGATCAAATTCGGGAAGTGCTGCTGCGGGTTCCCCGTTCAGTTTCCTTAGAAACCAAAGTGGGAACGGACAAAGATACAGAACTAGGAGATTTGCTAGAAACAGAAGAAAGCACCCCGGAAGAACTGTTGATGCGGGAATCTCTTTATCGAGAACTACAGAACCTCCTAGCTGATCTCAGTGGTAAGGAGCGGGCTGTCATTCAAATGCGTTATGGTTTGGGTGATGGTCATCCTTACTCCCTAGCGGAAATTGGTCGTGCTCTGGATCTGTCGCGGGAACGGGTTCGCCAAATCGAGGCTAAGGCTCTGCAAAAACTGCGCCAGCCTAAGCGTCGTAACCGAGTGCGGGATTATCTGGATTCTCTGGATTAGTTTTTGAGCCTTGGTGGCGGGGTTATGGGAGATAACACTCGCCCCTAGGGTTGGGTTTATCAGAATTGATTATCAATAAGCTAGTTTTTTTGACAGAATCTCAAAATCTTGTGTATCATTGTCAGTATTAAGGTTTTATTGATAGTTTAATGATGGTGTTATATACCGCGACTTCGTTTAAATCGGAACTGAATAACAAAGGGTGGCGACTGACTCCTCAGCGGGAAACTATCCTCCATGTTTTTCAAAATTTGCCAAAAGGAAATCATCTCAGTGCTGAGGATCTCTATGATTTGTTAAAAGGTCGTGGGGAGACGATTAGTTTGTCTACGATTTACCGCACACTCAAGTTAATGGCGCGGATGGGAATTTTGCGAGAGTTGGAACTGGCAGAGGGCCACAAGCATTATGAAATAAATCAGCCTTACCCACACCATCATCACCATCTTGTCTGTGTACAGTGTAACAAAACCATAGAATTTCAGAATGAGTCGATTTCCAAAATCGGTTTGAAGCAGGCGGAGAAATCTGGGTTGCATTTGCTAGATTGCCAATTGACAGTTCATACTGTTTGTCATGAGGCTTTACGCATGGGCTGGCCTTCATTGGTTTCTAGTAATTGGTCTTGTTCTCAGGCGATCGCAGAAACTTCCGGTGAGTACCTTAACCCTGATTGAGTTTCACTTGGCGGCGTGGTAGTCCCAGGAACCGCTGTCTATCCCTAGGGCGATCGCCAGCGGGTTGATGCGGTTCCTCAAATATATACAGATACGGGGTCTAAAAGCTCCCTTGTTATTTTTGTGCTTGGCGTTGCAGACCCGGCGAGGTATGGGAAGAAGCGTTTACCTTTGCCTTGGAGTTGTAGAAGTCCAGATTGGTGTCAAGGGAC
>NZ_JARPLU010000294.1:0-3195 GCF_032349615.1 Limnospira sp. PMC 1279.21
CGGCTAGATTCCCTTTTGGCTAAGACTTTCAGCTTTTTTGTCCTGTACTGAGGACACACTCTGGTCTTTTCAGGTTTTATTTCTAATCCTACAGGTTTTAGCCATTCGGAAATAGCAGTTTTGCACTGTTCAATGATATCTAGTGATGGTGATATCACTACAAAATCATCGGCGTATCTCACTACTGTGGCTTGTACCACCTTCTTTTTCTTAGGATAGATTGTTTCAATTAACCTACCGTGCGAGACGTTTAGGAGTCAAATAAGGCTGCAATGCCTGAAATAACCTCCTAGTGGGACTTTCACCCCTTGGTGAAATATAAGGGACTCGTACCCTGACCATCCCATAACTGTTTATATGTCCCAACGTTAGGTATAGAAATATACAAAACAAGGCAGGGAACTCAAGGTCAAAACGCTAAATTAGAAATCTTAATGATTCCTTAACAATTGCGTTGAGAGTAACGGCGATAGCCACCCCCAGTTTTAGGATTCACAACCCTGGGACTGAAGCGGGGAACGGAAGGCGTGAAGTAGAACCTACTACCAGAGGCGACCACTGCCAACCATCCATGATTAAGGAGACTGAATGTCCGGCTTGAACCATCGTAAAAATTGAGTAGCGAAACAGGTTGATACGCTGCGTTCAAAAGAGCAAGGGGAAAAGTAGGAGGCTAGTAGTTCTACCTACACAGACCTTTAAAAGTACCCCGGTGGAGAGGACAAGTCTAAAGATGGAATGCCCATATAAACGGAACGTTTTAAGTCCTCCTAGACTCTAATTATCTGGTCGAGATATTAGTAGGAATAAGTGTAACCGCAAGTCTTAGAGGATGTGAGATGTGACCAGAAGCCAACGCCCAACTGTAATGGTAGGGATATGCTAACGGGTCACGGTTTGATTGTAAAGAATAGAGTCTAGTAGGAGTTACTATGACGAAAGCGAGTTTAAAGAAAGGATTTGAGAAATCAAAACCAATCAAGACGTGCGTTTGTATCGAAAGCTATTCCCTGGGCGAAAGTTCAGAGAAAAGTTTTCAAGCTCCAAAAGAGGATATTTCAAGCAGCTAAATCGGGACAGGATGCAAAGGCTAGAAAGTTGCAACGTCTATTGGTGAAGTCATATTATGCTCGACTCTTAGCAGTGCGACTGTAGGGGCGGGTTCCACGGTCAGCCATGCTTCCCAACAGTCAGCTTAATAAACCCGCCCTCCAAGATAATCAAGGCAAGAAAACGGCTGGAGTCGATGGAATGAGAGCAATCTCATCAAGACAAAGGTTTGAACTTGTTGAGAATATTAAGGGAAACCTCAAAGCAAAACCACTGCGACGGGTGTGGATTCCAAAACCTGGTAGGGATGAAAAACGCCCTCTAGGAATACCCACAATCCAAGATAGAGCCAGGCAAGCCTTGGTGAAGTCGGCACTTGAGCCCGAATGGGAATCAAGATTTGAAGGAACAAGCTATGGGTTTAGACCTGGACGGTCAGCCCATGACGCAATAGCACGAATCTATCTATGTATCAAACATAGTAGTTATTATGTGTTGGATGCTGATATAGCAAAGTGTTTCGACCGAATAAACCATGATTACCTACTGTCCAAAATTCATTGTCCAAGCAGCCTAAAGAAAGACCTGAAACAGTTGCTTAAAGCTGGCGTGCTAGATAACGGTGTATTCGAGGATACAGACTCAGGGACACCTCAAGGAGGGGTAATAAGTCCACTCCTAGCCAACATCGCACTGGATAGAATGGAAAGGTTAGTTAAGGAAATGTATCCAAATAAAGGGACAACCACCCAGGTCAACCTAATAAGATACGCCGATGATTTTGTGGTCATATCCAAAGACTTAGGAATCATTGAACAGTGCAAAACTGCTATTTCTGAATGGTTAAAATCTGTAGGACTAGAAATAAAACCTGAAAAGACCCGAATCTGCCACACACTCAATCCTATCGAGTATAATGGCAAAACAGAAGAACCAGGGTTCGACTTTCTAGGTTTTAATATCAGGCAATATCCAGTAGGAAAGTATAAATCTGGAAAAACAGGTGGAGGAAACAGCCGATTAATCGGTCACAAAACCTATATAAAACCCAGTAATAAAGCAGTTACAGCCCATACAGAAGTGATAAAAGGTGTAATTCAACAACATAAAACAGCACCTCAATCTGCCCTGATTGGTAAACTAAACCCAATCATAAGGGGATGGTCAAACTACTATTCAGCAGTAGTTTCAACAGAAACCTTTAATAAACTGGATAGCATAGTCTGGTTAATGTTACGGGCATGGACAATTTCAAGATGCGGAAAGGCAAGTTACGAAAAGCTAGGAAACTACTTCCATAAAGGAACGGTTAAACTTAGCAATGGGAAAGAAAGACATGAATCCTGGTTATTCAAGACTAAGGATGGACTCACATTATGGCAACATAACTGGACTCCATTGGTCAGACATACCATAATACGCCCTGACGCAACACCATACGACGGAAATTGGACTTACTGGGCAACCAGGAAAGGACAAGCAATCGACACGCCAAACAGGGTAGCAAAACTACTCAAAAAGCAAAAAGGCAAGTGCGCCTGGTGCGGGCAATACATTACCCCATCAGACCTAATTGAAGTAGACCACATTGTACCTCGAAGCCTAGGTGGAAAGGATGAATACAAGAATCTTCAACTATTACACCGCCACTGTCACGATGATAAAACGGCGTTAGACAACGCCAAAGCTGTATCCTTAACAATGGAACAGTCAGACTAGGAGCCGTGTGAAGGGAAACTTTCACGCACGGTTCTGAATGGGAGGGGATGGAGGCGACTCCATTCTCGACCCCTACTCATACCATCCAGTGCGATGTTGGCGAGTATTGGACTTATTACCCCTCCAAGTGGAGTCCTAGCTTCTGTATCCTCGAATACGCCGTTATCTAGCACACCCGCTTTTAACCATTGTTTCAAGTCTCTTTTCAGGCTGCTTGGACAATGAATTTTGGACAGTAGGTAATCATGGTTCACGGTAAGAGCATTTTGTTATGGTCGAAAGGGAAGTCGCCTTCCCCAACTCCAATTCCAAACCGTACTTGAGACTTTCACCTCATACGGCTCGTGATGTGGATACCCCTTTGTCATTGGGAACAGGGCTACAACCCCCTGCTTTATGACCTCAACTTTCGGAGCTATAGCATTG
>NZ_JARPLU010000295.1:0-3191 GCF_032349615.1 Limnospira sp. PMC 1279.21
TGCCATGGATTCCGTTCTCAAAGCTGCGTCCTAACCACCTTGACTAATGCTATAATTTGAGGAAATTTGCACAGGATTTGCGAAGACCGTCGCCAATTCCGCCAGATTGACCGTCTTGGCTTGAAACAGCGCCATCAGGAACAGGCAGACAAAGTTTCATCTCGCCCCGTGCCAGGGCAAGTGAGGGCGCAAAGTGTCTCGTAATCGGTTAAGCTCGTTCATGAGAGGGAAGTTTGGTTTGTGGTAATTCCGATGTAACCCTCTCACCCCAACTTGGCGCTACCCCCCCACCCCTCGACTTTCACCTCAGCCCGGAGCGCCCCCTTCAGAATTTTCGGCTAGATTCCCTTTTGGCTAAGACTTTCAGCTTTTTTGTCCTGTACTGAGGTGGCAACCCTATTTCATGCCTGAACGTCTCGCACAAGTGGTTATATTTAAACTTATGACCTCTTTGTGTCGCCAGCCAATAAGCGAAAGTAATTCACAAAAATAAGGCGAAAAATCGGGTTGAATCCACCCGAGTATATTCCATGTTATCGCCCACACTTTTACAATCTCTAAACATCATTTCGATACCCCATCGCGCTTGATAAATTTGCTTAACCAGCTGGGGATTGTCAAGTTTGGTTAGTAAATACCACGTTTCTTTTACCTTTTTTCCAGGATGATTTTTTTGCCCATAAACTCCTAGGTTAAATCCCTGAATAGGTTCATATTTTTGAAAGGTTACATTTTTTAAAAAGGAGGATTTGCAAAATTTACATTCCTGGGCTTTTAAAGACTTGCATGGATGGTTTTATGTGGCTACAAAAGCGCTCTTTTGATGGCGAAATACAACGTTTACCCCTCTGGCTATTAGCCAGTCTGCTAGTTGGGCGCTATGAAATTCGCGCGTCTCCTATTACCACAACCGGATAAGGTTTTAAAAGAGCTAGTACTGGCCCTAATACTCGTTTCTGTTCCCGAAAAGAACTACTGCCCAACTTGAAGAGTAGCTCCCCATATATTGGTAAAGCATGATTTCCCAAAATTATCGTGACCATCAGGAGATTCCGGTCTCTCCATTGAGTGCTCTCGATAGCAACCGCTACATAGTTTTTTGTTTTCAAACTTAATCTTGAGCGCTTTCTCCTTTGTTCTCTATTTAAATGTTTTTCTCGAAATTCAGATTTTAAAGCGGCCTTGATTATCGTAAACCACAGCAATTTAGCCGAAAGTTGGGGGAGTTTTAGAAATCGCTGGATATTTCGGATTCGACTCTTGTATTGAATGGGTTGGGGAAATAAGTTTGCGAGCGTTGATAATCTGACTTGCCGATAACTTTGAAGCATCATAACGAAGAGTTCTAAGGTCTGTGCTTGACTCTCGCTCAAATGGATTCGTAATAGTTTCTGGTATAATGTCTTTAGCATTTTTGGTCAGGGTAGCTCCAAGGGCCACCCGCTTTTTGACGACCTCTCCATTATCTCAAACAATTGCCCCATCTGGGTTTTCCCTCCGTTGTCACCCTCTCAGGCTTGAGGGTCTCGAGTTAGACATCCCACCCGATAGCAGTTGAATTTCCATAATGAGAATTACTGGTTTCTTTAGAGAAATTCTGTACAAAATCTGATGCTGTGATAGTATCTGGGTGGATTTGTCCGAGTACGGGCGGGTTCTCCAATCATCCTCTATCTTGACCAGATTATTGGTGAACCTGCCCCTACGGCTTAATTGTCTTTTGTGTGTGGTGGAGAAGATTCCAGGAGTGCTCAATAGGATGTCAACAGGATATTCAAGCATTAGTGTAGGGCGAGGTCAACTAGACCCTCTACGGATTGGGGTAATTGGTGTTGGCAATATGGGACAGCATCACACGCGGGTTCTCAGTTTGCTGAAGGATGTACAACTGGTGGGAGTTTCCGATGTTAATGTGGAACGGGGACTCGACACAGCCAGTAAATACCAGGTTCGCTTTTTTGAAGATTATCGGGATTTGTTGGAATATGTGGATGCGGTTTGTGTGGCGGTTCCCACCCGTCTACATCACTCGGTAGGAATGACTTGCCTCAAGGCCGGAGTTCATGTGTTGATTGAAAAACCCATCGCTGCTAGTATTTCCGAAGCAGAGTCTTTAGTCAATGCAGCCGCAGAATATCAGCGCATCCTGCAGGTCGGACATATTGAAAGGTTTAATCCGGCTTTTGCTGAACTTGGTAAAGTCTTGAAAACTGAGGAAGTTTTGGCTTTAGAAGCACATCGCATGAGTCCATACTCCCACCGGGCTAATGATGTGTCGGTGGTGCTGGATTTAATGATTCATGATATCGACTTGTTAATGGATTTAGTCCCCGCCCCGGTGGTGAAGTTAACTGCTAGTGGCAGTCGTGCTTCAAATTCGGGTTATCTTGATTATGTGACGGCTACTTTGGGTTTTGGTAATGGCATTATTGCCACTCTCATCGCTAGTAAAGTCACCCACAGGAAATTGCGATCTATTGTAGCTCATTGTAAAAATTCCCTCACGGAAGCAGATTTCCTTAATAATGAGATTTTAATACACCGCCAAACTACGGCGGATTATGTGACTGACTATGGCCAGATTCTCTATCGTCAGGATGGATTAATTGAAAAAGTCCACACTAGCAATATTGAACCTCTCCATGCGGAATTAGAGCATTTTGTCAGTTGCGTTCATGGTGGAAATCAGCCGTCAGTAGGGGGAGAACAAGCCTTAAAAGCCTTGCGATTGGCAAGTTTGATTGAACAAATGGCTTTGGATGGTCAGGTCTGGTCGGCGAGAGAACTACCATATCCTATCAACTCCCCGACGGTTCAAGTCGGTTGATAGCTGATATCCTCGAAGATGCTCTCCCCTGGGAAACAGACCCACCGAGTGGCTCTCTCTCGGTCTCCCAGAGGGAGCCTTAAAAGTCTCTTGACCGCGAGGGCAGTTTAGATGTATAGCATTAGTCAAGGTAGTTAGGACGCAGCTTGGAGAACGGAATCCATGGCATCATGGAGAGAATCAAACTGCTCAATACAATGGCGAATGCGGGCTTTCAACCACGACCAACATTTCTCTATCTTGTTGAGGTCTGGCGAATAAGGTGGTAGATAGAGCAAACGGCATTGAGCCGCCTCCACTAGCTCAGGAATCCGCCCCCCTTTATGAAACGTTGCATTGTCTAGCACTAGAGTCTGACCTGGCT
>NZ_JARPLU010000296.1:0-3105 GCF_032349615.1 Limnospira sp. PMC 1279.21
TCAGGACTGAAGCTGACGCTTAACACACTGTTTGTATGTCCGGTGAGTTGGCGCAGTTCCCGTCCGGTAGGCACATCCCACAGTCGCACTGTCTTATCATAACTCCCAGAAGCCAGGGTTTGACCATCAGGACTGAAGCTGACGCTTAACACACTGTTTGTATGTCCGGTGAGTTGGCGCAAAAACTGCCCAGCGCTTAAATCCCATAGACAAATATCTTTGTTGCTATATAGTGCCAATAACCGCCCATCTGCACTGACCGCCCCACCCGAAGCCGGACAATCAATTTCCCAGAGGGCTTCCCCAGTGGCGAGGTTAAATAAACTTGCACCACCACCTGCAATGACCACCATTAACTCCTGGTTGAGGGAAATTACTTCTTGTACTTGTCCCCGTCCCAGTCGCTTGATCATTCCTTGTTGCTGTAATGCGGGGAGAGTGAAATCGCCGCGCAGGTTTGCTGCCTCCTGTATTTGAGGAGGACTTTCAACAATCTGCCCCCCTTGTGCGATCGCCGATTGAGGTCTCTCCAAAAATGTGGCAATAGGAATCCCCAAATTCTGCCCAGTTTTGTCGCCTCTATCATCGCGATCGCCTCTACCATGAACCCCAATCACTCGTCCTCGGTCATTGAATACCGGCCCGCCGCTCATACCTGGTTGAGTGATATTGTTGTAAATGAAGCTATAACCCTCATTCGGCTGAGAGACTTTCCCGATAATTTTCCCATCCGAGATAATCACCGTGCGTCGAGGCACCGCCTGAGTAGCCACCGGAGCGCCTGCTACATAGACCGTTTGCCCTACCGCCACCCGGTCAGAGTTTCCCCACCTCGCCAGCTTGTAGTCATTCTCGCTGGTAAAAGTCAACACCGCCAAATCCACATCAGCCAGGGGGACAGTCACTTCCCGATTAGCCCGATGGCGGATACCGTTAGGAGTGATAATCAAACAAGTATCCTGAGCATTCCTGACGACATGATGAGCGGTCAGCACATAATAAGTATTGCCCTGACGGCGATAAATCATTCCCGAACCCGCCGCACAGCCATCGACCATCACCGTGACTTCCTGGGCTTTTTTCGCCACATTCTCGGACGACAGCCGACCACAGCCCCTCACACCCAGAGCCACCGCCAGCACTGCCACCACCAACAAACCGGATTTCTGCGATAATTTGGGCATGATAATCGAGATTGGGTTAAGCACTCCCCCTTTGTGAACCACCCTAAAACCCACTGCTATGGGGTAAATGCCGATCTACCCAACTTTTCAGGGTAAAATACTGGGGATAACCGGACTCATCTATGGGCGACACATCCTGCCCCTGGCTAAAGTCGATTATCCTTGCTATTGTAGTTCTGGGGGTGGGGGCATTTTTCTGGCTGAGAGTAAACAGCACATTATTCTCCCTGCAGGTCTGCTGCCGGGAATTGACTACGCAAATCACCGTTAGCTGGTTCACTCTGCCATGGGTTAAGTCTAATCCCAATAACTGCCCCCCATTATTGGTCACCGCCAGGGTTAGTCGCTCAGAAACTTGGTGACAGCGATCTTGGGGAGTCCAGTTATCCCCAAATTCTTCACTATTCCAAGTAATCATGGGCGTTTTAGAAACGGCATTCCCTCTCTCGGCTACCGTTGACCAACCGCTGCTTCCGTCAACGCATTTGAATGTGGTTTGTTCATCGATCGCCGGATTGGTTGTAGGATCAGCAGCAGTAGTGGAAGACCCAGGATTAAAAATAGCCCCGACACCAAACCCAGCCAAAACGGCAAGGACTAGCATTAGCACGAAGTATTGAAGTTTGATCATATCCTGACTCCTGTAAGTTGAGTAGAATATTGACTAAGAGGCAATTAAACCTTCTACCCTCTACCTGCTTTCATTATACCAAAATTCAATTAAAATCCCATTCCCCCAAAAACATTATCCCCCAAATTATGCAAGTCGGACAACTGCTTGGCGGACGCTACCAGATCGAATCTTCGTTGGGTAAAGGTGGCTTTGGCGAAACTTACTTGGCGCGGGATATTCATCTCCCTGATTATCCTCACCGGATTGTTAAACAACTCAAACCCTCATCGACTCAGCCCCGGGTGTTGAAAGTAGCCCAGGATTGGTTCGACAGAGAAGCCAAAACCCTCTATAAACTGGGGGAACACTCCCAAATCCCCCAACTTTTTGCCCTTTTTCAGGAAAATCAAGAGTTTTATCTGGTCCAAGAATATATTGAGGGTCATGATTTGACGGATGAAATCTGCCCCCAAAATGGCATTCCACTCAAGGAACCCCAGGTAACTCAACTGTTGCGAGAAATTTTAGAAGTCCTGAAAGTTGTTCACCAACAAGGTATAATTCACCGCGATCTTAAACCCTCCAATATCCGGCGCAGCACTAGGGATGGAAAAATAGTGCTGATCGACTTTGGGACGGTCAAAGACATTGGTGGAGAAACTACGGTCGCCCAAGGAAATTTTACCCTACCTATTGGTACTCGCGGATATACACCCCACGAACAATGGAAAGGCCGTCCTAATTTTGCCAGCGATATTTATGCAGTGGGAATGGTGGCAATTCAAGGGTTAACAGGATTGCCTCCCGATAAGTTACGGATAAACCCTAACACGCTAGAAGTAATTTGGGCTGATCAAGTTTCTGTCAGCCCCCAATTGGCTGAGGTTTTAAATAAAATGGTGGCTTTTGATTGTCGCAAGCGTTACCAAAATGCCACAGAGGCTTTAGCGGCTTTATCAGGTAAAAAACAATCGAACGCTATCTCTGGTGCTATCAGCAGCCTAAATTCTCTGTCTGTGTGGGTGATTTATGTCTCGGTGTTGGTGACGGTCATCAGTGGTCTACTGCTGGGGATGGTTGTCCACGATTTTCTGAACCCTTCTCGACCGAATCTCCCACCATCGGACATCCCACATGGAACATGGTAAATTGTGTTACCATTGATAAGGGCGATCGCCTTCCGGTTTCACCCCAGCAACTGCTGTTGGGTTTCACCAAACCTACTGTTTCGGACATCCTACATCGAACGACGATTGATAAGGGCGATCGCGTTCCGGTTTCACCCCAGCAACTGCTGTTGGGTTTCAA
>NZ_JARPLU010000297.1:0-3101 GCF_032349615.1 Limnospira sp. PMC 1279.21
TCGCACCTGCCAACCTACTAGAGTCCGACTGTGTTGTGTAAAGCGATCGCACCAGGAGTAGGTTATGTGAACCCAGGAAACCCGACCAAAACTTAACCACTCCCAGCCTAGCCGACTGCGGGACCCTGCGTGGTGCATTACGATAAGTGGTGTGTACCGCCCGCTATCCTTTTCACCAGTCAACCAGTAAGGCCGAAGGCCGTAGAGTGTCAAATCTTTGGGAAATGCGATCGCCTTACCTCTCAACTCACCTACTGGAAAATGGAAACCTGGGAAACTTTTTGGCAACCTACCTTCTACAGTTAGCCGTCGGAGATGCGATCGCCCTACCTCTAAAACCAGCCAACTCACCCACTCAGCGGAGCCTTAAAACCAGCCAACCTGACGGGATGCGATCGCCTAAGTATTCCCAAGGCAACCGCAATCCCCCATCAGTTAACAACATTAGAACGGGAAAGATGATTTTTTAGATTAGCAATCATCTAATGGCAACTTTAACTGAATCCCTTGATTTTCCATGAGTTTCAATACAAATAGAATGCAGTCAAGTTCATTGGGTGGAATCAAAAACCATTCATTATTGAATTTATATTTTTTAAAAAAACGATGAAATTCTTTTTCAAAACTATTAGGCAAGTTACATACTGCCAATAATATTAATCGGCGAGGGTTCCCAGTCTGTAATTGTTTTAGTCTTTTTTGGGGGTGTTTGGAGAAACCAATTTTGCAGTATGGTCTATCTAAAATCATGTAAATCATTAGAGTGTTTTGCCTCGATTTATTTAACACTCCAATAATAAAATGAGTCTTATTTCTGTTATGAGCACAATCAGAGTGCTTAATTTTGTTTTACCTCCCCAAGACTCGCCGCCTCAACAACCTCTCCTGTCACCGGTGAACCGCCCAAAAAAGAGGCGACCACAAGCGCGATCGCCTCTCCCCATTCCCCAATCGTCAAACTGCAACTACTTTCACTTTAGACCGGCGGCGTGTAAAATATTCCCATAGGTCTCACCTATCCTTAGTAGACGGTCGCCCACTTCTCCGAATAGGCGATCGTCTTCTCAAAACAACTGCGCCGCCTGGTGACGACAAGACAAGGCACTAGGTATTCAACCCGAAAAGCGATCGCTTTCCACTTTTGGGGCAAAGAAGATTTAAAAACCAGCTCATTGCGCTTCCTGCCTTTCCCTGTATTCCTGCCTAAGTCTTTCGGTTCTCTCTCTCTCTCTCTTTCCATATTTCTTAACCACTTAGCTGCTTCTCTTTCAATATTTGTTGGCCGACTCTCAAATTGATATACACTCCACATCTCCCAAATCCCACTCAAGAGAACAAGTGTAAACATGATACCTAAAATTATCATGCCGATTTTCTTCGGTTCTGCCATTAGTTTATTAGAAACTCTACAAATACTATTATATTATGTAGAGATGTTCAATAAGCGGCGTGTAAAATATTCACATAGGTCTTACCTATCCCTAGAAGACGGTCGCTCACTTCGTGGCTGTTTTAGGGAAGAGCTTTCTCATTACCTGGGTTGCTTTAGGTTGGAGAACATTAATATCAAAACTCGTGATATACTGTGAGGCGATTATTAGTAGAAGTGTAGCAAGTGGAAACATAATAGTTCTGATTGTTTTTGACCCTAAATCTAGGCTCAAAAGTAACCCATAGATTAGTCCATAAATCGGTCTATGAAATAGGTATATAGCATAACTAATCGTCGCAAAATACTCAATTTTCTTAGATGCTTTTAGCATTAATGGAGTTACGAGTATCCCCAAATTCAGAAAAAATATTGTCCATACAAAAATGTACAAATAAAATTTTATGTCCTGCCAATCAATCAAAAAAGTGTGAGTCCCAATTAGATTCTGTCCATAAAAAATCCTAAAAAGTAAAGAAGCAGTTAGAGACAAAAACAGAGTCAATCTAATGTAGCGTCTTAAAAACAAAAAATTTGGATCAAATTTACCTACAATCACGCCTGTTAAGAAAATAGGATAATTCATGATAAGCCTGTTATCAATAATATGGATTGATTGATTCTTGAAAAATATTTTCAGCAAAATCGCCGATACAAAAAGTAATATGTTTAGAGCCAAAAACTTTTTAAAGTTCAATTTGCTCATTAGACTAAAAAGTAAATAGTAGATTACCAAACCACCAATATACCAGAGAGTTGGGCTCCTAGAAACGTAACTACTTCTTAGAACTAGATGTAGACCTAAAAAGTGAGCTATTACCGTAGTGGGTAATGGAGAAAAATCGAAATTATGAAAAATTGACAGAAAATGAAATATTACAATAAAAGCAAGAAGAGATAACCAGTAAAGAGGGAAAATCCGAACAAGTCTTTTCTGAAGAACTTCCCATCTGGTCTGATTAGACTGATTATTGTTTTGAGAGCGTTGACAAAGAAATCCTGACAGATAGAGAAACAGACCCACACCAATAGATCCCGGGAATTTCATCAGTTGGTTAATATGAGGAGACCAACCTAGATAAGCCGTTGCATGGCTGGAGATAACCAAAGCAATAGCTAGGACTCTTAACAAGTCGAGTTCTAAAAATTTTTTTCGCGATTGAAGGGATGACATCGGGTCATCACGATGTTCACTCTTAACCATTGTTGAAATCTCTAAGTGTTCTTTTATAAGATGCCCGCAATTTTGGGGAATGTCAAGAGAGCAATTCTGTTAATCGACAGACTCACCTTAACTAAAGCAACTCCGTTTAGCCTTTTATACCATGAGTTCTCCACGATTTTGGTTTACGCCCCTGACCATTCCCAGCACCGGCAGTAGAAGGAACAGAGCGGACAGAAGCCCCGGACAGAACAGAGGAAACTTTAGATTGATAATCATAAGCCATTGACAGCCGGGATTGATTCTGTACATTATCGCCAGCAGCCACTGACGGCCGGTATTGATTCTGTACATTATCGCCAGCAGCCACTGACGGCCGGTATTGATTTTGTACGTTATCGCCCACCGGTTGAGAACGACGAAACTTTAGGGGGTAAGACCAGGCCATCGAATCTGAGCTATAGCACAAGACAGAACACTTAGGACGTATAATGGAGAGGACGAGATGAT
>NZ_JARPLU010000298.1:0-3089 GCF_032349615.1 Limnospira sp. PMC 1279.21
CCCCGGACGGGAAACAAGCGGTTTCCGCATCATTCGATAAAACCCTGAAACTGTGGGATTTGGCTACCGGGTCGCAACTGGCTACCTTCACCGGGCATAGTGGCTCGGTATATGCAGTAGCCATTACCCCAGACGGGAAACAAGCGGTTTCTGCATCCGGGGATAACACCCTGAAAATGTGGGATTTCGCTACGAGGAACCTGTTAGCCACCTTCAGAGGACATAGGGGCAAGGTAAGAGCAGTAGCGATCGCCCCCGACGGGAAACGAGCGGTTTCCGCATCCTCTGATAACACCCTGAAACTGTGGGATTTGGCTACCGGGTCGCAACTGGCTACCTTCAGGGGGCATAGTGGTCCGGTATATGCAGTAGCCATTACCCCAGACGGAAAACGAGCGGTTTCCGCATCCTGGGATAACATCCTGAAGCTGTGGGATTTGGCTACCGGGTCGCAACTGGCTACCTTCAGGGGGCATAGTGGTCCGGTATATGCAGTAGCCATCACCCCGGACGGTCAACAAGCCGTTTCCGCATCCTGGGATAAAACCCTGAAACTGTGGGATTTGGCTACCGGGTCGGAATCGTTCGACTACGCTCACCAACCACTGGCTACCTTCAGGGGGCATAGTTGGCCGGTATATGCAGTAGCGATCGCCCCGGACAGTCAACAAGCGGTTTCCGCATCCTCTGATAAAACCATGAAACTGTGGGATTTGGCTACCGGGTCGCAACTGGCTACCTTCACCGGGCATAGTGGCTGGGTAAATGCAGTAGCCATTACCCCAGACGGGAAACGAGCGGTTTCCGCATCCTGGGATAACATCCTGAAGCTGTGGGATTTGGCTACCGGGTCGCAACTGGCTACCTTCACCGGGCATAGTGACTCGGTATATGCAGTAGCCATCACCCCAGACGGCAAACAAGCGATTTCCGCATCCAAGGATAAAACCCTAAAACTGTGGGATTTGGAGACCGGGACGGAACTGGCTACCCTCACCGGGCATAGTAGCTGGGTAAATGCAGTAGCGATCGCCCCAGACGGTCAACAAGCGGTTTCCGCATCCTGGGACAATACCCTGAAACTGTGGGATTTGGCTACCGGGTCGGAATGGTTCGACTACGCTCACCAACCACTGGCTAACTTTAGGGGGCATAGTGACTGGGTAAATGCAGTAGCCATTACCCCGGACGGCAAACAAGCGATTTCCGCATCCAGGGATTGCACACTGAAACTGTGGGATTTGGCTACCGGGTCGCAACTGGCTACCTTCACCGGGCATAGTAGCGAGGTATATGCAGTAGCCATCACCCCAGACGGCAAACAAGCGATTTCCGCATCCAGGGATTGCACACTGAAATTGTGGGATTTGGCTACCGG
Organism: Limnospira sp. PMC 1279.21; assembly: GCF_032349615.1. Classification (NCBI taxonomy): domain Bacteria; kingdom Bacillati; phylum Cyanobacteriota; class Cyanophyceae; order Oscillatoriales; family Sirenicapillariaceae; genus Limnospira; species Limnospira sp. PMC 1279.21. Next base: position 1,379 of record NZ_JARPLU010000298.1, read on the forward strand.
GTCGCAACTGGCTACCCTCAGCGGGCATAGTGATTGGGTACGAGCAGTAGGTATTACCCCCGACGGTCAACAAGTGGTTTCCGCATCCAGGGATTGCACCCTGAAACTGTGGGATTTGGAGACGGGGAAAGAGTTAGCCACCTTTACCGGGGAGGCTGCAATGCTTTCCTGTGCGGTTGCACCGGATGGGGTGACGGTGGCGGCGGGGGATGGGTCGGGGGTGGTGCATTTCCTGCGGTTGGAGGGGGTGTGAGAAACCGGATTTCTCTAATCAGCTTCGGGAAAAAGGTGCGGTTCGCAGCAACCCGGTTTCTAGGCTGTGGGTTGCTGAGTGAGGTGTTAACAGATCGGCTAAAATCCTGATTAGATAGCCATTAGAGACAAACGATGAAGATTAAAGCAATGATTTGGCCAGAAGATGAAGTCCAGGTTCAGTACCCGCCCTTCCCAATTGTCACACCTGGGCATCGAGCTATGAAGAGTTGTTAGAAATGCTTGCAGATGCAGTTCTTTCTTTGGCTGGAAGTGGCGAGTGAACAACAGGAAGTCACCCCAGAAAAACAGTTCATTGAGTTATCTTTATGAAATCGATTTCTGGTAAAGCACTCTGTAAAATTGTGGAACAACAGGGTTGGCAGCTAAAACGAATCACAGGCAGCCATCATCTCTATACGATCGGTTAGGGGGGCAAGAAACGCTATGTCTCTGGCTCCCAATCTTCCCACTGTAAACCCTCTACTCGACTAAATTCACGGACATTGTGGGTTACTAGGGTGAGATGATGTGCCAGGGCGATCGCCGCAATTTGTAAGTCATAAGACCCGATAGGAGTCCCCTTAAATTCCAATTGCGATCGGATTATGCCAAATAAATTTGCCGCCACATCATCAAAGGGAAGAGAGATAAATTGCGAGAGAAATTCTGTCTGTAACCTGAGATTTTTTTCGGGATTGGCACTTTTCATAGAACCGTAAAAAAGCTCTGCTTTGACGACTGAACACACAGCAACTTCTTTGCGATAAAACTCCAATCTCTTCTTCAGAGCTAAGTTCTTGCCGCGTAAATAGATAATGCAGCTATTTGTATCCAGCAAAAATCTCATATAATCGGTTGGCGATCGCCTTGTTCGGGTTGGGGATGGCGGATAAATGTTTCATCGTCAATACAGCCATAGTATTGCTCCAGGGAATTGTCTTCGTCTCCAGGGGTGCTTTCTAGTGTGGGTGTTGCCTCTGGAAAAGGCAGCGGAGTTGGCTGCAAAGATTCCACCAGGAGTTTGAGCAATGCCCAGCGATCGCCTAGAGGTAAATCTAAGACTTGTTTTTGCAATTGTTGGAAGGTCATAATGGTTAGCGATTATTGAAAGATTTGAGGTTTGATGGTAGCAACTCAAGTTTAGCAAATCTGGATTAAGCTCGATGGTAAGAGCGTGAAACGAAGCGATCGCGCTCCCAGCCTAGCCGACTGTGTTGTGTAAAGCGATCGCACCAGGAGTAGGTTGGGTGAACTCCGTAAACCCAACAAATCAGTAGGTTATATGAACCCAGGAAACCTGACAAAAACTTAATTACCCCCAGCCTAGCCGACTGTGTTGGGTTTCGCGATCGCTCCACCCAACCTACTAGAGTCCGACTGTGTTGTGTAAAGCGATCGCGCCAGCCAACCTACTAGAATCCGACTGTGTTGTGTAAAGCGATCGCACCAGCCAACG
>NZ_JARPLU010000299.1:0-3066 GCF_032349615.1 Limnospira sp. PMC 1279.21
TAGTCATCTCGTCCTCTCCATTATACGTCCTAAGTGTTCTGTCTTGTGCTATACTGCGCCGCCCTCATGTTTTGGAGGGGTGAACTGGTTTTCGAGTTGTCGGACTACGGTTAAAGCTGAATAGGATACCCCTGCTGTTCCCTCTCCGGGGTGGGTACAGTCTCCCACTAGCCATAATCCATTAATGGGGGTACGATTGGAAAAGCCAAAGGGTCCAAAGGTGGAAATCCGCTGACCTACACCACCGACAACGCCTTGGTCACGCGCGGTATAACGGGCGAAAGTGCGGGGGGTGGCAGCACAGGAATAAATGATTGTTTCTGGGGTAAGCTGAAAGTAGGAACTTAGACGATTAATGGCCTGTTGGGTGTATTCGTGTTTGAGTTTCTGATAATCTGGGTTATGCCACCATTGCTGCGTATCTGTGAAACTAGAAGCAATAATGGTGGCTTGTCCGTGGGGGGCGCGTCCGTCCCCTGGGTGGCTGACGGAAACAAATAGGGAATTGTTTTCGCCAATGGGTCGGTTATAGTCGTAAAGAAATTGGAGATGGGGGGGGCATTCGGGGGGAATGGCTGACTGATCAACTCCTAAATAAATGACGAAAGCCCCAGAAGCTGGGGGGAGTTTATTAATACGGTGGTGGTAAATGCGATCGAGGGGATTGGTGGAAATGTGGTTTTCCCAAGCTAATAGCTTAACTATGTTCTGAACTGTGACGTTAGCAACTACTAGATCGGTGGTTTCTCGCCACACTTTCCCGGTTTTTTGATCGCGAATTTTGACCGCTACGACTTGACGGTTTTCGGTTTCGATCGCTTCTACGGTATGACCCATTAATAGGGTTCCTCCGTCCCGTTTCAGGCTGGCTACTAGGCGATCGCTTAATACTTGCATACTCCCCTGTAAATGATAGAGTCCTTGGGGTGATTGGGATACTCCCAACGCTGTGGCTGCATACAGTAATGCCGTTTCATCGGCGTTCACCTGGGAGTATAATTTTAATTGTAAATCCAGAAAGGTTTTCAGACGGCGATCGTTGTCTATTCCATAGATCCGCAATAGATCCCCTACCGTCAATAGGGTAAAAGGTAGGGTAATCATGGTATCGAGACGCAAGGCTTTCACCAGTTGCACTAAATCCCACCAATTCCGAGGAGGTAAAATCGGATCGCGACTTTGAAACCGCCAACTAGCTTCAAATAGAGTTCCCATTAATTGCCAAAACTTTTCACTCCCTGGGAACTGTTCTTGTCGTTCCTGCTGCCATTTTTCTGGGTCTCGCCAAACTCGAATCGGCTGGGTTTCTCCGGGTAAAAATACCGCACAAGCAGGGTCGCAGAAGGTGGCGGCTGGTAAGTCTATTTCTAATTCCGAGAAAATCCGATGATGAATGCCGCCGGGTTCTAAACCAGCCACTTGGGTCGCCCCTACATCAAAGGTAAAACCTTTACGTTTAAACGTGGAAGCACAGCCGCCCGGAACTATGGCTTGGTCGAGGACTAACACGGAATATCCTCGATGAGCCAGTAGTGCGGCGGTGGTTAATCCGCCTATACCAGCACCAATTACAATTACCCTATTTGGACGGGGAAGGTTATCAATTTCTTTCATTAATTATTAGGTGGGAATGCTGGTTTTGGATTATAGCAAATTTTGGGGAATCTTAACTACCTATTTTGGCTCTGTATTGTGTTAAAATCTAATCGGGCGGGTGGTGAGTAGGTTTGTCAAACTATCCCGGTTTCCAGTTCACCGAGACTGAAGTTATAATCGTATTGGGGAAGGGTAAGGGTGAGGGTCGGAGGAGTAGGGACCAGTAGGGACGAGTAGGGGGGTGATCAAAAAATTGATACCTAAGCGACTTTTCAAGTTGACCTAGCTGCCCTACAATTCACAAGGAGCCTAAATGCTGTAGCAACCTGGTTGAGTCTGATTCCGTCTAAACTAATACTAAACAGCAGAGTCAAAGTAATATGAACGCTTTGTTACCGAGAATTTTAAAGTCTGCTTACCGCAGAGAACCAATTGTCAGTTTTGTGATTACAGTTGGGGCGGTTGATACTGTAATTGGTGGTGTAACTGCGAGTTTACCGCTGTTGAGTCTCGGTCTGGGAACCGTGGGAGTAGCGGTAGCCTGGCGTTGGTGGCTTATACAGCGATCGCCAGTGGAACAACAAACCGAAACCGCGCCGGAATACTATTTACCGCCGAGTGGTTCCCGTCCTTCCTTACCTATGCTGACTCAGAATAAAAAGCCTCGTCCTCCCTACTAATGAGTTAGGTTGGGGGTTGATAAGTTGCTGAAAATTGGAGAGGTAGCGGCCGAAAGTGGTTTATCGGTGAAAACAATTCGCTACTATGATGATATTGGGTTACTCTGGCCGACTGTTGATCGTAGCAGGTCGGGTTATCGGCTATTTGCTCCGGAAGTATTGACCCGACTGGCATTTATTAAACGCGCGCAAGGGTTGGGGTTGAGTTTGGCGGAAATTGCGGAAATTCTGAAAATTCGCGATCGTGGTGACATTCCCTGTGACCAAGTGAAGCAGCGTTTACAAGCTAAGGTAGCGGATATTAATCAACAAATTATCGCCCTAGAAGGCTTGAAGGGAGAACTTCAGGAGTTACTGAGTCAGTGGGAAGATCAGCCGTCAGCGAGTCGCATGGCTGATACTATTTGCCCCAATATTCAACTGAAACCCTAAAATCAAAAGAGGGAAGGATCATTTATCCTTCCCCTGAATTGGTGATTTTGGGTTTTGGTGTTGGTGTTGGTCTTTGGGTTGGTTGGTTTGGAGTTGTTTACGCAACTGTTGCTGTTGTTTTTTTAGCTGTCGCATTCTAGCCGCACCACCTTTACCTTTGTGGTTGCGCCCTTGGCGACGCGGGGACTCCCAGCGCTTTAGTTGTTGTGCCATGGGGTTATATTATTATTTTTAGGATAATACCTATAGTGTAACTGAGTTGTGCGAGACGTTCAGGCATCAAATAGGGCTGCAATGCCCGAAAATATAGCACAAGACAGAACACTTAGGACGTATAATGGAGAGGACGAGATGACTG